>NZ_JBIMKE010000022.1:0-147692 GCF_043673425.1 Streptomyces sp. M41
ATGGGCAGTGCTGTTTCTTGACGCCGGCCGCTGCGGGCGGACACCCCCCACCCCGGCCCCTTCCCGCCGTACGCGGCCTCGCGTCCGTGGGGGCGCGGCCACGCGGGGGTGCGTGATCGCCGGTGTCTGCGGCTGCCCCGCCGTACGGGGTGTGGCCTCCCAGCGGGTGTGCCGGGGGGTTACGCGAGTAGGCCCGATGACCTCCACAGGCGGCGGCCTACTCCGCGTAGGACTCCTATGTCGTCCAGGAAGTCCGTCAGGCGTTTGGCGCCCGTCTGCATGACTTCGCGGCGGTGGGCGCTGGCTTTCACCTGGGCCATGGCCTCTCGTTTGTCCAGGCCCACGTTGGTGTAGACCTCGGGGTTGACGAAGGCCACCGAGAAGACGCGGGCGAACTCGCCGGAGGTGACTCGGGTGAACTCCTGGGACCACTTCGGGGCCGTCACCATCTGGCGGCGCAGCTCTTCGCGGGCGTAGCGGACGTGGCGGGCCTCCTCCACCACGTGGATGCGGGTGACGCCGCGGATGAGGGGCTGGACGCGTTCGTCGGGGAACGTCAGGCGCTGCATCCAGTCGAGGACCTCCTCACCCAGGAGGGTGGCCGTGAAGGAGCCGGGGGTGGTGGAGATCGTCTTGAAGAGGCGGCCCAGGTGCTGGTGGGCGCGGCTCACCGGGTACCAGGGGGTGTCGCCGTGGGAGATCAGGCGGGCGAACATCTTGGAGTGGCGGCACTCGTCCTCGATCTCGGTGAGGGCGTAGCGGACGTGTGCGCTCGTCGCCGCCTTGTCGTAGATGTGGCGGACCAGGAGCTGCATGAGGATGATCTCGAACCAGATGCCCAGCGAGGCGAGGGCCGCCGACTCGTGCTGGGAGAGCAGGATGCGCTGTTCCTCGCTCATGCGTTTCCACATCGGGGTGTCGTAGAGGGACACCAGCTCCGGAGGCCAGAACCATTTGCCCTCCTCGAAGGGCGCGTCCCAGTCCAGTTCCTTGTCCGGGTCGAAGGAATGCTTGGCGGAGGAGGCGAGGAGACGTTCGGCCACCTGTTCGCGGTCCTTGAGCAGGCCGAGGGCGTCGCGCAGGCCCGCGATCGCGTCGGCTTCCGTCAGCGTCGTCATGCCCTTATGAGACTGCCTGTCAGCAAGCTCGTCAATCCCTCGCGCGCAACTTGTTGACCGCGCGTCTACTACGTGTGAGCCTGCGGAACATGCCGACTTTCGACCTGTACGCCACAGATCCGGGAGATCCTCACTGGCAGGTGCCGGCGACCGGCGCGGCACGCTTCAGCTGGGAGTACGACGACGGCCGCGACCGCCTCCTCGCGCTCTACCAGAAGGGCAAGGACAAGCAGTGGGACGGCCAGAAGCGGATCGACTGGTCGCTGGAGGTGGATCCGTACGACCCGCTCGGCACGCCCGACGAGTCCATGTCCCTGTACGGCACCAGACACTGGGCGAAGCTCAGCGACAGGGACAAGGGGGAGCTTCGGCGGCACTACGCCTCCTGGCAGTTCAGCCAGTTCCTGCACGGTGAGCAGGGGGCGATGGTGTGCGCCGCGCGGATCGTGGAGTCCGTGCCCGACCTCGACGCCAAGTACTACTCGGCGACCCAGGTCATGGACGAGGCCCGGCACGCCGAGATCTACGGCCGCTTCCTGCACGAGAAGATCGGGATGCTCTACCCGGTCAACGACAATCTGCGGTCCCTGCTCGGGGACACGCTCCGGGACAGCCGGTGGGACATGCCGTATCTCGGCATGCAGGTACTGATCGAGGGGCTGGCGCTGGCGGCCTTCGGCATGATCCGGGACACCACCGACAAACCGCTGCCCAAGCAGATCCTGGCGTACGTCATGCAGGACGAGGCGCGGCACGTGGCCTTCGGGCGGATGGCGCTCAGGGACTACTACAAGCAGCTCGGCGACGCCGAACTCCGGGAGCGGGAGGAGTTCGTCATCGAGGGCTGTCATCTGATGCGGGACCGGCTGCGGGGCGTGGAGGTGCTGGAGAACTTCGGCGTCCCGGCCGCCGAGGCCGAGGAGTACAGCGAGCAGTCCGAGTTCCTCGCCCTGTTCCGCCGGCTGCTGTTCTCCCGGATCGTGCCCTGCGTCAAGGACATCGGCCTGTGGGGCAAGCGGCTCCAGCAGGCCTATGTCGACATGGGCGTCTTCGAGATGGGCGACTCGAACCTGGACCTGCTGATGGCCCAGGACGAGGAGATCGCCGAGCGGCTCGACGCCGAGCGGTTCGCCGTCGAGGAGCGGGAGCGGGTGGGGGAGGTCGCGGACGCCGTGCGCGCGGGGGCGCAGGAATGAGGGGGGCGTAGCGCTAGACCGAGCAGCCCAGGCCGTCCGGTAGCTCGCCCAGCACCGGCTCGGCACCCTGGGGCGGGTACGACGTACGCAGGGTGAAGGCGTACGGCGTCGGACCGTTCGTGCGCAGGTGCAGGAGGCGGGACTCCGCCTCCGCGACCGTCGGGCGGTGGCCCGCCGGGACCCACCACAGAGCCGTCACCGCCTCCTGGAGCCGCTCGAACCACTCGCGCCTGCGGGCCAGCATCTCGCGGTGGCGGCCCTGGTACATGTACGCGGTCAGGGCGTCGGTGTCCCGCCACATCGTCAGGTTGATGATCAGCCAGGAGTCGCCGAAGACGGGTACGTCCGTCGCGTTGCCCGAGTCGTCCTTCAGCCGCCAGACGAACCCGTCGGCGTTGTCGGCGTCGGCGTTGACGGGCTCGAGGTTGTCGACGAAGTCCTTCAACTGCGGTGAGTCCAGTGGTGCCTTGAGGCGGGCGATGTTGACCTGGGCGAGTTCGTAGGCGGCTTCCGGGGTGGTTGATGACGTCATGGACCGAACGATAGGTCGGGTGGGTGGCATCAGCCCAGGGGGTGTCTCAGTGGGTGGGCACCGGTGTCAGTGGCGGGCGAGGGAAGGTTGTTTCAGTACCGCTTGCATCACCGCTCGGGCGATCGGGGCCGCGTCCCCGCCCCCGCTGATCTCGCCCCGGTCGGCGTCCGCGTCCTCCACCACCACCGCGACGGCGACCTTCGGCTCCAGATCGCGGTCGCCCTGCGCCCAGGAGACGAACCACGCGTACGGCGTCCCGGAGTTGCCGAGGCCGTGCTGGGCCGTACCGGTCTTGCCGCCGACCGTCGCGCCGGGGATCCAGGCGTTGGTGCCGGTGCCCTCGCGCACCACGTCCACCATGAGCTCCTTGAGCTGGACGGCGGTCGACGCCCGCATGGCCTGCCGCATCGGGCCGGGCCCGGCCGACGCGACCGTGCCGCCGCTCGCCCGGGTGGTGCGCTCCACCAGATACGGCGAGCGCACCTGCCCGCCGTTCGCCACCGCCGCCGCGACCATCGCCATCTGCAGCGGGGTGGCCCGCGTGTTGTACTGGCCGATCGACGACAGGGCCAGCTGCGCGCGGTCCACCTTCGAGTCGAAGGTGCTCTCGGCCACCGGGAACGGAATGCGCAGTCCGGCGTCGTTGAAGCCGAACGCCTCGGCCGTCTGCGCCATCCGGTCCGCCCCGACCCGCACCCCAAGTTTGGCGAACACCGTGTTGCACGACCACTCGAACGCCTTGCGCAGCGCGACGTCCTCGCAGCCCTTGGACGAGTTCGTCAGCGAGGTCCTGGTGCCGGGCAGCCGGTACGGGTCCGGGGAGTCGGTCGGCTCGTCCACGTCCTCGACCACGCCCGTGTCCAGGGCCGCCGCCGCGGTCACCACCTTGAAGGTCGAGCCCGGCGGATACGTCTTGCGCACCGCCCGGTTGAGCATCGGCTTGTCCGGGTCGTCGTTCAGCGACTGCCAGGACCGGGTCACCGACGAGCCGTTGCCCGACAGCACCGACGGGTCGTACGACGGGGCCGACACCAGGGCCAGGATCCGCCCGGTCGACGGCTCGACGGCCGCGACCGCGCCCTTGCGGCCGGCCAGCCCCTCGAACGCCGCCTTCTGCGCCGCCCGGTGCAGGGTGGTCACCACGTCGCCGGCGGGGTAGCGGTCGCGGGCGGTGCCGTTCCACAGCGGGAAGGGCGACAGCAGCGGGTCGGTGCCCGACAGCACGCCGTCCTCGGTCTGCTCCAGGAAGGTCGTGCCGTACACCTGCGAGGCGAACCCGGTCACCGGCGCGTACATCGGGCCGTCCGCGTACGTCCGCTCGTAGCGCAGGTGCTCGCGGGTGTCGTGGGAGCCGGTGACCGGCTCGCCGCCGACCAGGATGTCACCGCGCGGCTGTCCGTAACGGGCCATGGTGCTGCGCCGGTTGGCGATGTTGTCGTCGTAGGACGGGGCCTGGAAGACCTGGATCCGGGCCGCGTTCACGAGGAGCGCGACCAGCAGCAGGGCGCAGAAGAAGGCGGCGTGCCGGATGTGCCGGGTCATCGGTCGGCCCCCTCTTCCTTCGGCACGCCGAACCGGCTGCGGGCTCGGTCGCTGAGGCGGATCAGCAGCGCCACGATCGCCCAGTTGGTGACCACCGACGAGCCGCCCTGCGCCAGGAACGGCATCGCCATGCCGGTCAGCGGGATCAGGCCCATCACCCCTCCCGCGATCACGAACACCTGGAGCGCCACGATCGAGGCGAGCCCCACCGCGAGCAGCCGGCCGAAGGGATCGCGCAGGGCGAGCCCAGCCCGGAAGCCGCGCTCCACCAGCAGGCCGTAGAGGAGGAAGACGGCCGCGAGTCCCGTGAGGCCCAGCTCCTCGCCGGCCGTCGCCAGGATGAAGTCCGACTTGGCCGCGAAGCCGATCAGGATCGAGTGGCCGAGGCCCAGTCCCGTGCCGACGACGCCGCCCGCCGCGAAGGCGAACAGCGACTGGGAGAGCTGGTTGGGGCCCTGGCCCGCCTCGATCGAGGCGAGCGGGTGCTGCCAGTCCTCGACCCTGCTGTGCACATGCGGCTCCAACTGCCCCACGGCCACCGCGCCGAGCGCGGCGAGCAGCAGGCCGACGGCGATCCAGCCGGTGCGGCCGGTCGCGACGTACAGCAGGACCACGAACAGACCGAAGAACAACAGGGAGGTGCCCAGATCCCGTTCGAGGACCAGCACACCGACGCTGAGCAGCCAGATGGCGACGATCGGGCCGAGGACCCGCCCGGTGGGCAACTGCATCCGGCGCAGCCCGAAGACCTTGCGGCCCGTGTACGCCAGTGCGCTGCGGTTGGCCGCCAGATATGCCGCGAAGAACACCGCGAGCAGGACCTTCGCGAACTCGCCCGGCTGGATGGAGAATCCGGCGACGCGGATCCAGATGCGGGCGCCGTTCACTGAGGGGAAGAAGATCGGCAGGGTGAGCAGCACCAGGGCGGCCACGACACACACGTAGGAGTAGCGCTGGAGCACCCGGTGGTCGCGCAGGAGAAGGACGACCACGATGAACAGCGCCACGCCCAACGTGGACCACACGAGTTGGGCGGGGGCCGCCAGGTCGCTCGGTGTCTCCAGGTCGAGCCGGTAGATCAGCACCAGACCGAGGCCGTTGAGCAGTACGCCGATCGGCAGCAGCAGGGGGTCCGCGCAGGGGGCGCGCAGGCGCACCGCCAGATGCGCGAGCAAGGCGAGCACGCCGAGCCCGGCGCCGTAACCGGCGGCGCCGGGCGGGACGGTGCCGTTCCTGGCGAGACCGACCGCGCAGTAGCCGTACACCGAGAGCAGGACGGCCACGACGATCAGGGCCAGTTCGATGCCACGGCGCCGGGGGAGCGGTACGGCGGGAGCGGGCGCGTCCGCTGCCACCAGGGTGGTTCCGGCCTTGGTCATGTCCGGAACCTACCCAAATAGTCGGTCTTGTGTGTCTAACGCCTCAGCACCAGCGCGGCGCGGCCCCGATGTTGTCGATGTACCGGGCGGCGCCCCATGCCCAGGTGCCGTCGGCGAGCAGGTACCAGAGCGGGTTGCCGTCGACGCGCTGGCCCGGCGTCTTGCAGAAGATCTTGACGATCTCGCCCCGGTGGGCGGTCCGGATCACCTGGCTGCCCCGGTTGGGCGCGCTGCGCAGCAGCAGCGTCCCGGCGGTGACGCGTCCGCGGGTGAATTCGCGGCGGCTGTTGTTGCCCCAGTCGTCGCCCTGGCCGCCGCCCCAGTCACCCTGGCCGTTGCCGCCGCCGCCCTGCTGACCGTTGCCGCCGCCTTCCCCTTGGCCGCTCCCGCCCCAGTCGCCCTGGCCGTTGCCGCCGCCGCCCCCTTCCTGCTGGCCACCGCCCCCTCCTTGCTGGCCGCCGCCCCCGTCGCCCTGGCCGTTGCCGCCCCCTCCTTGCTGGCCGCCACCCCCGTCGCCCTGGTCGTTGCCGCCCCCTCCCTGCTGGCCGCCACCCTCGTCTCCTTGACCTCCGCCCCCGCCTCCCTGGCCACCGCCCCCGTCCCCCTGGGACGTGCCCGAGTCACCCCCGGACCCCCACTCGTCATCGGCCGCGGCGGGCGTGGCGTAGGCCGCGGCGACGAGGGCGCCGACGGCGACGGATATGGCGAGGCGCGAGCGCAGGGCCATGGGAACCTCCATGGGAGAGGGACATACCTGACTAATCGCCACATTAGAAGCCCGCTTGGAGGATCGCGCGCCACGCTGGGCCATAGGAGCGCGGCGCCCCGCAGCGGTCCTCGCTCAGGGGCCGGCTACCGCAGGACGAGCCGCGCCACGGCCCCGCCGTCCGCCGCGTTGACGAACGTCAGCCGCGCCCCCAGCACCTCAGCCTGTCCCAGCGCGATGGTCAGCCCCAGCCCATGCCCCCGGGAACCGCCCTCCGTGCGGAACCGCTGCGGCCCGTGCGCGACCAGGTAGTCCGGATACCCGCCGCCGTGATCCCGCACGGTGACGACCGGCCCCTCCACCGTCAGCGACACCGGCCGACGCCCGTGCTTGTGGGCATTGGCCACCAGGTTCCCCAGCACCCGCTCCAGCCGCCGCCGGTCCGTCTCCACGACGACGTCCCGCACCACGACGACCTCGGTGTCCGACCCGGACGCCCGCACGACCCGCTCCGCCAGCGCCCCCAGCGGCTCGGAGTCCAGCTCCAGCCGTTCCCGCCCGGTGTCCAGCCGTGAGATCTCCAGCAGGTCCTCGGTGAGCGTCCGCAACGCGGCCACCCGGTCCCGCACCAACTCCGTCGGCCGCCCCGGCGGCAGCAGTTCGGCCGCCGCGTGCAGCCCGGTCAACGGTGTCCGCAGCTCGTGCGCCACGTCCGCCGTGAACCGCTGCTCGGCCAGCAGCTTGCCCTGCAACGACGCCGCCATGGAGTCCAGGGCGGCGGCGACCGCGGCCACCTCGTCCTGCGGCCGGCTCGGATCCTGCGTACGGGGATCGTCGACCCGCGCGTCCAGATCGCCCCCGCTGATCCGCCGGGCCACCCGGGCCGTGGTGTGCAGCCGGCGCGTCACCCGTGTCACCGCGAACGCGCCCACCAGCACCGTCACCCCGATCGCGAGACCGGACGACCACACGATCGCCCGGTCCAGCCCGTCGATGGTGCGGGCCTGCTGCGCGTAGTCGATCCGGACCGCGAGGGCCCTGTCGTCGTCGGCGGGGCCCGCCGCCCACATCGTGGGGCGCTCCCGGTACTCGGCGACCATCGTGCCCCGGTCGCCGGACAGCGCCAGGTCCCGCAGCGAGCCGGGCAGCTCCGGCGGATCGAGCGCGACGCCCGGCCGGAGCGGGTCCCCGGCCTCGAAGGCGGCCGTCGCGTCCTCCAGCCGGGACAGCGCGAGCTCCCGGGCCTGGTCGACGGTCTGCTTGGTCACCGAGACATGCACGAGGACGCCCAGCAGCGCGGCGAGCGCGCAGCACATCACCGTGATGAAGACGGCCGCCTTGACGGCGAGCGGGCCTGCCCACCGGGGGAGGGCGAGCCTCATGGGGTGCTCGCAGGAGGCGTGGCGGAGGGTGTGGCGGAGGGTGTCGGCGTGGCTGGGCGCGTGGGGCCGGGCGAAGGGTGACGGGTCTTGTCGCGGGTGCCGGTGCGCAGCATCTCGTCGTGCGTGAGCAGCATCGCCTTCTGGTCACCGTCCCAGGTCCACTGCAGGCGGTACTCGTATCCGGCCACCTCGGACGGCGAGCGGATGATCACGGACCGTCCGGCCAGCTCCACGCCGCTGACGGCGTCGTCCCACTCCATCACCTGGACGAGCCTGCGCTTCTCCACGGTGTAGACCCGCACCGCGGTGGTGTTGCCCGGCATCAGCCGGAAGCCCAGCGTGAGGTCGGGGCGCCCGTCGCCGGTCAGGTCCCGGTAGTACGGCTGGAGCACCGGGCAGCGCCCGTGCCCGACGCCCCGGTCGCACTGCGCCATCAGGCGGCCGGTCTCGCGGTACGGGGCCTTGGCGCCGGCGTAGTCCCCGGGGCTCTCGGCGATCTCCCTGCTGACGACCGCCACCGGGTCCACCTCGCGGATGTCGCCCCGCGGGACGGCGACGCCCTTGACGGCCTCCCGGTTCACCTCGCCGACGACGTAGGCCGGGCTGGACGCCGGTGTCAGCTGCGGCCAGAGCTTGTCCGGGCTGATCGCCGTCTCAGTCGGGCCCGCGCCCTGGAGCCCCCCGGCGTCACCGCACGCCGTCGCGGCCGTCACCAGCAGGGCGACGAGCGCGGCGAGACGCATGGGGCTGCTGCGGGGCACGGCTCTCCTGGGGCAGGGGGTGATGATCGGTCCGTACACACTATTCGGACGGAAGTCCTTTTTGCGCACCCGGTGGGCGGTCGGGCGAAACGATTACTCGGCGAGTTCCTCCAGGAGCCGGGCGGTGGGCAGCCCGGCCCGCAGGTACTCGGCGAACAGCTCGTTGTGCAGGGCCCACTCGGAGCGGCGGGAGCGTATCAGCCGGATCGCCTGCTCGGCGGAGCGGTTCCGGCGTACGAGCGCGTGACCGACGACCAGGCCCGAGCGGTTGTACCCGTGGTAACAGCGCACGAGGACCCTGCGGCCCTCGTCCAGCGCCTCGCACGCGGCCTCCGCCAGCCGGATCACCCCCGCGAGCTGGGTCCCGTCCAGCGGCCCGTCGGGGATCGGCCACACCTGGTGCCGGACGCCGGGATCCGGCCCGTGCCCCGGCAGCCGCAGCAGTGTCTGTACGACGTCGAACTCGTCCCGGACGACGGCGAACTCCAGCTGCCCCGACGGCCCCCGGAACTCGTGCCCGCCCATCCACAGGCCGGGCACGATCTCGCTCCACGGGCTGTCCGGAGCCGGTACGTCGGGTCGCTTCCTGCGGGTACGCAACGGCGCCTCCCCAGCCGGCCTTCCCGGGGGGTCTGCCCAACTCCGCTCGAAGCCAACCGGGTTCTTGCCGGGCGGCGCCCTGCCTGTTCCCATGGTCAGTGGGGTGATGGTGCATGAGCGGACTGCGCGTCGTACCGACCTGGCGGCACGGCCGGGAACGGCTCTACGTCTGCCTCACGGACGGGCGGAACATCGCCTGGTACGACAGGGAGGCGGCCCGGATCAACCTGCTCAGCGAGGATCGCAGAGAGGATGTGCTGCAGGCCCTCGGCCCCTTCGTCACCGGCTCGGTGACCGTGGGCCCGCCGCCGGTTCCCACCCCGGCCGAGCTGGTCCGGCTGGCCCTCCACCCGGACGACGACCTCGCGCCCAACCGTCCCGGCGAGGCGCTCCTGGCCGACCTCGACCGGGATCCCGGCCCCGCGCACCGGCTGCGGCCCGACCCCAGGCGCCGGGCGCTGGCGGCGGAGCAGCGGGTGGGGGAGGCGCTGGACCGGCTGGACGGCGCGGGCTGGCATGCGCTGCACTGCGTGCCGCTGCCCGGCGGGGACCGGATCCATCACCTGGTGATCGGGCCGGGCGGGCTGTTCGCGGTGCACACGCTGTACGCCCGTAAGCAGCGGGTGACGGTGACCGATCCGATGGTGTCCTTCGGGCGCCGCGAGCCGCAGCCCCTGCTGCGCCGGGTCCGTGCCGACGCCGACCGGGCCTCGCACGCCCTGACCGCCGAGGTACGCCCGGTCCTGGCCCTGGTAGAGCCCTCCGACGTGGTGATACCGGCACCGCCGCGGGAGGTACGGGTCCTCAGGGACACGGAGGTGGCGGGGCTGGCGCGGTCGGGCGGGGTGCTGAAGCCGGCGGACGTGGAGGCCCTGCACGCGATGGCCCGGGACCGACGGGTGTGGCTGTCGCCGGGCGAGCAGTGGGGCAGCTGAGCGGCGGACGGTTGGGCGGGTGGTCGGGTCGGTCGGGCCGGTCGGACTGGCCGGGCTCGTCGGACTGTGGCGGCGGCTGTGATGTCCGCTGTGGTGTCGGCTTCCTGTCCGGTCAGGGGAGGGTGCCCGCCCGGGTCGGGTCCTGTCCGGTCAGGGGAGGGTGCTCGCCCGGGTCGGGTCCTGTCCGGGTCAGGGGAGGGTGCCCGCCCGGGTCGGGTCCAGGAGAGGGGCGAGGAGGTCGCCGTAGTCCTGTAGGCGGGGGGCCAGGTCGGGGGCCAGGAAGGTGAGGCTGTCCGGGGAGCGGCAGTCCTCGACCTCCTCCCAGGTGACCGGCGCGGACACCGTCGGCCCGCTGCGGGCGCGCAGGGTGTAGGGCGTGGCGGTCGTCTTGCGGGCGGCGTTCTGGCTCCAGTCGACGAAGACCTTCCCGGGCCGCAGGCTCTTGGTCATCCGGTGCACCACGAGCCGGGGCAGGGTCTTCTCGGCCTCCACGGCGAGCGCCTTGGCGTACTCCGTGGCCCGCTCGGAGGGTGCGGGGCGGATGGCCGCCGAGAGGTGGAGCCCCTTCGAGCCGGAGGTCTTGGCGTACGCCTCGATGCCGTCCGCGGTGAGCCGCTCCCGCAGCCACAGGGCCACCTCGCAGCACTCGACCACCGTGGCGGGCGGGCCGGGGTCGAGGTCGAAGACCAGGCGGTCGGCCTCGCCGGGCGCGCCGATCACCCACTGGGGCGTATGGAACTCGGTGACGAGGTTGGCAGCCCACATCAGGCTCGCCAGGTCCTGCACCAGCACCATGCGGGCCGGGCCCTCGACCCGGGGCACCTCGGAGGTGGTGACCCACTCAGGGGTGCCCGGCGGGACGTTCTTGGCGAAGAACATTTGGCCGTCCGGGCCGTCGGGATAGCGCAGGAAGGACACCGGCCGGTCACGCAGATGCGGCAGCAGGGCGTCGGCGGTGGTCGCGTAGTAGTGCAGCAGCTCGCCCTTGGTGAAGCCGGTCTGCGGATACAGCACCTTCTCCAGGTTGCTGAGCGCGAGCCGTCGCCCCTCCACCTCTGTGATCGGCGTCATACGATGAGAATTCCAGAAATAACGATGGATGTCTGAGCGAGTCCGGCAAAACTATCGAAAGGGTGCTGTGCGTGCGATCCATTTGGAACGGTGCCATCTCCTTCGGCCTGGTCAGCATCCCGATCAAGGTCGTGAACGCGACCGAGAGCCACTCCATCTCGTTCCGCCAGATCCACACCGAGGACGGAGGTCGCATCCGCTACCGCAAGGTCTGCGAGCTGGAGGACCGCGAGGTGACCCAGTCGGAGATCGGCAAGGGGTACGAGGATGCGGACGGCACGATCATCCCGATCACGGACGAGGACCTGGCCCACCTTCCGCTCCCGACCGCGAAGACGATCGAGATCGTGGCGTTCGTGCCGGCCGACCGTATCGACCCGCTCCACATGGACAGCGCGTACTACCTCGCGGCGGGCGGTGCGCCGGCGGCGAAGCCGTACACCTTGCTGCGGGAGGCGCTCAAGCGCAGCCAGAAGGTGGCGATCGCCAAGTTCGCCCTGCGCGGCCGGGAACGGCTGGGGATGCTGCGGGTCGTCGGCGACGCCATCGCCATGCACGGGCTGCTGTGGCCGGACGAGGTGCGCGAGCCCGAGGGTGTCGCGCCGGACACGAACGTCACGGTCAACGACAAGGAGCTGGACCTCGCGGACGCCCTGATGGACACCCTCGGCGAGATCGACCTCGACGAACTGCACGACGAGTACCAGGAGGCCCTGGAGGAGGTCGTCGCCGCGAAGGCCGCGGGCGAGGCCCCGCCGGAGTCTCCCGAGCCGGCGCGGGGCGGCAAGGTCCTCGACCTGATGGCGGCCCTGGAGAGCAGCGTGCGGGCGGCGAAGGAGTCGCGGGGTGAGGCACCGGCCGAGGAGAAGGGGGAGGTCAGACGCCTGCCCCAGCGAAAGACGGCCCGGGCGGCACCGAAGCAGACGGCGGGGAAGAAGTCGACGGCGGCGAAGAAGACGACGGCGAAGAAAACGGCATCGTCCTCCACGTCCTCCGCCAAGAAGTCGACGTCCAAGACGGCCGCCCAGGGAACCAAGAAGACGGCGGCGAAGAGCACGGCGAAGAGCACGGGGAAGAAGACGGCGGCGAAGAAGACGGCGTCCCGCAAGCGGACCGCGTGACGGTGGTGCTCTGCCGGGGGCGGAGCGCGGCGATGTCGCCGGTCGCGCCGAGGCGAAGGTCCGACGCCTGCCCCGGCGTGAGACGGCAGGCGTGACGCCGAAGCAGGCGGCCGGGAAGAAGCCGACGTGGCGAAGGGCACGGCGAAGAAGGCCGTGGCGAGAGGACGGCGTCCCGCAAGCGGACCGCGTGACGGTGGTCTCTGCCCGCGGGGCGCGTCGGCGGAGCGCGGGTGATGTCACCGTCCCCCCAGCCCCCAGCCCCCAGCCCCCAGCCCAACCCTCCACCCCGCTTGCTCAGGTCAGTTGTGACGTGATGTACGCGAGCAGCTCCTGTTTGCGCGGGGTCAGGTAGAAGTGGTTGCCCTCGAAGATCCGGACGTCCAGTTCCTGGGATGTCACATCGGACCAGGACTTGAGGTCCTGAGGTGCGCACGCCGGATCGCGGTCGCCTCCGCACGCGGTGACCGGGATTTCCAGACGGTGCAGAGCTGTGGGGCGGTGCCGTGCCAGCAGGCCGAAGTCCGCGCGCAGCGCCGGCATGATCACGGGCCGCAGATCCGGGTGGTCGTAGACGGCCGCGCTCTCGGGATCCAGCAGGCGGACGTACTCCAGGATCTCGGGGTCGGTCGGTTGCGGGTCGGGCGGCTGCTCCCGCGTGAGGCGTGGCCGGGCCCGGCCCGACACGATCAGCCGGGTGAGTACGGGGCCGGGGGCGTCCGCCAGCCGGCGGGCCACCTCGTACGCCGCCGCCGACCCCATGCTGTGCCCGAACAGCGCCAACGGCCGGTCGTCGGCGGGGTCGTGCAGCACGGCGTCGGTGATCGCGTCCGCCAGCTCCTCCATCGTGGCCGGGCACGCGTCGGCCAGCCGGTCCTGGCGGCCCGGGTACTGCACCGCCGTGACCTCGATCGTCGGCGGGGCCAGCGCCGCCCAGTCGTGGAAGGAGCTCGCCGCTCCGCCCGCGTGCGGGAAGCACACCAGGCGGAGCCGCGCGCCGGGTGCGCTCACCCCGCGCAGCCAGCGGGTCCGGATGTCGGCCACGGTCATGCCCCCGCCTCCGCCTCGAACTCGGCGAGAAGGGCGTCCAGTGCCCCGTCCGCGGCGCCCTCGCGCTTCAGCTCGCAGATGCGGTCCGTCATCTCCCGCAGGGTGATCGGCTCCAGGAACAGCTGGATCGGCACATCGATGTCCACTTCGTCGCGCAGCCTTCCGGCGAGGTGAACGGCCGTGAGGGAATCGCCGCCCGCCTCGAAGTATGTCTGCGTCAGCCCGGCCACGCCCTTCAGGTCGAGGGCCTCGATCACCAGAGCGGTCACCGTGGCTTCGAGCGCGTCGTCCGCCGGCTCCGTGTCCTCGGCCGTCACCGGCGTGTCCCGCGCGGCCGGCCGGCCGAGCGTGAGCGCGCCATGGCTCTCCCCGGCGAACGGGTACGTAGGCAGCCGCACCTGGCGCGCCTCGCCCCGCGGCGCCGGCCACGTCACCTCCTCGCCTCGCACCCACGCCTCACCCAGCGGATCGGGCGCGCTGTGCGCAACGCGGCCCTGGGCCAGTGCCGTCAGCTTCTCCACGGCCTCCTCGACGTCCGACGCCACGACGTACGCCCGTACGTCCAGGGCCGCCCGGCCGGTGCGCAGGGTGTGGGCGACGGCGGACAGCGAGGGGGCGTCCGGGGCGCGCAGCGCCGAGGCCAACCACTCGGCCACGACGGCCAGTTGGGGCTCTGTGCGGGCCGACAGGGGCAGCAGCAGGGGTCGTACGACGTCGTCCGCCGGAGCCGGGCGGGAGGGTGCTTCCTGGAGGACCACATGCACGTTGGTGCCGCCGATGCCCACCGAGGTCACGCCCGCCAGCCGGGGCAGCTCCGGCCGGTCCGGCCACTCCTGCGCCTGAGTGACCAGCCGCAGCGGTGAATCCCTCAGGGCTGGGGCCGGGCTCGTGACGTCGACCGTGGGGACCAGCGTCGTGTGCTCCAGCATCAGGACCGTCTTGATCAGCGCCGCCGCGCCGGCCGCCGCGTCCGCGTGGCCGATGTTCGACTTCACCGAGCCGAGGCCGATGCCCGAGCCGCCCGCGAAGGCCGCGCTCGCCGCCTCCAGTTCGATGCGGTCGCCCAGTTCCGTCCCCGTCCCGTGCGCCTCCACGTACTGCGCCGCGGCCGGATCGAGGCCCGCCGCCGCCCACGCCTCCGTGATCGCGGCCGTCTGCTGGTCCACCCCCGGCGCGGTGAAACCGACCTTCCCGGCGCCGTCGTTGGTCACCGCCGTGCCCCGGATCACCGCGCGCACCGGGTCGCCGTCGGCCAGCGCGTCCTCCAGCCGGCGCAGCACCAGCACGCCCACCCCGCTGCCCGGCACCGTACCGGCCGCCTTCTCGTCGAAGGGGCGGCAGCGGCCGTCGGGCGAGAAGATCCCGCCCTGGTAGTGGACATAGCCCTGCTTGCGCACGCCGGAGATGGCCACGCCGCCCGCGAGCGCCGTGTCGCACTCGCCGAGGAGGAGGGCCTGCACGGCCAGGTGGACGGCCGTGAGCGAGGTCGAACAGGCCGTCTGCACGGTCATGCTCGGGCCGTCCAGGCCCAGCCGGTAGGAGATCCAGGGCGCGAGGAACTCACGGTCGGTGAGGATGCGGACCTGAAGGGCGCCGATCGAGGCGGCGAGCTCCGGGTCGGTGCCGGCCGCCAGCGCGTGCTCGGTGGGGCTGCCGCCCACGTACACCCCGGTGCGGGCCGGGGCGTTCAGCGGGGCGTACCCCGCGTCCTCCAGCGCGGACCAGGCGGTCTCCAGCAGCACCCGGTGCTGTGGGTCCAGGGCCGCGGCCTCGGCACGGCCGAAGCCGAAGAGCTCCGCCTCGAAACGGTCCGCGTCCGCGAGCCGGCCCCGAGCCGGGACGTACGACGGGTTGCGCAGCTCCGCCGCGTCGGCCCCGTCGGCCAGCAGCTCCTGTTCCGTGAAGGTGGACAGCGAGCAGACACCGGCGCGCAGATTGGCCCAGTAGGTCTCCAGGTCGCCCGCGCCCGGGAACCGGCCGCTCATGCCCACGACGGCCACCGCGGAGTCCGGCTCCCGCGTCGGATCGTGCAGGGGGGTGTCCTCGGTCGTCATCGCGTCGTGCCTTTCCTGGAACGGAGCTTGTGCAGAGCCGCCTGGCGCTCGCGGCGGGCGCTTCCCCGCCGGGCCGCCTCCTGCTGTACGGCGGTGTCGGGCGCGGCACTGTCGAGGTGGGCCGCGAGCGCGGCGACCGTCGGATGCCGGAAGAGGTCGATCAGGGTGAGGTCCCGGTGCCCGGGGTGTTCCTGGAGCGCCGAGAGCACGGCCAGCAGCCGCACCGAATTGCCGCCCAGGTCGAAGAAGTTGTCGTGGGCGCCGACCCGGTCCACGGTCAGCACCCGCTGCCAGACCTCGGCCACCCGCCGCTCGGCGTCGGTACCCGGAACGGCGTACGACTCGCTCAACTCCGGCCGCGACGAGGGCGGTTCGGGCAGCCGGGAGCGGTCGATCTTGCCGGACCGGTTCAGGGGAAGCTCGGGCAGGCGTACGAAGACCTCCGGCACCATGTAGCCGGGGAGCCGCCCGGCCAGATGGGCCCGCAGCGCCTCGTCCGGCACATCGGCGGCGCCGACCGCGTACGCCACCAGCCGCTGCTCGGCGCCCTCACCGCGGACCGCCGCGGCGGCGACCGTGACCTGCGGGTGGCCGGCCAGCACGGCCTCGATCTCGCCCAGCTCGATGCGGTAGCCGCGCAGCTTCACCTGGGAGTCGCCGCGGCCCAGGTAGTGCAGCACGCCGTCGGCGTCGACGCGGCACAGGTCGCCGGTGCGGTACATACGGCTGCCGGGCGGACCGTACGGGTCTGCGACGAAGCGTTCGGCGGTCATGCCGGGGCGGCCGAAATAGCCGCGGGCCAGGGTGGCACCGGCGACGTACAGCTCGCCGGTCACGCCGACCGGGACCGGGCGCAGCAGGCGGTCCAGGACGTAGGCGCGCGAGCCCGGGACCGGGCGGCCGATGACCACCGGCTCGCCGGGGCGCAGGTCGGCCGTCGTGGAGTACACGGTGGCCTCGCTCGGGCCGTAAGCGTTGACGATCCGGCGGCCCTCCTCGCCGAGCCGCTCCACCAGTTCGGCCGGGCACGCCTCGCCGCCGACCGCGAGGGTGCGCAGCTCGGGCAGCGCGCCCGGCGCCGGGGGCAGGGTCATCGCGGCGGACGGCGGCAGGAAGACATAGGTGATCCGGGAGTCCCGCAACCGTGCCTGGAGCGCCTCGCCGAGGCGTTCGTCCTCCTGCGCGATGTGCAGCTCGGCGCCCGCGACCCAGGGGAAGAACAGGTCGGACACCGCCACGTCGAACCCGAACGACACGAACTGCAGGACGCGGTCGTCCGCGCTCACCGGGAACACGGGGCGGACGTTCACCGCGAGGTTGTGCAGGGCCCGGTGCTCCACCGCGACGCCCTTGGGGACGCCGGTGGAGCCGGAGGTGTAGAGGACGTACGCGAGGTCCTCGGGGGCGGTGGGCACGGGGGTGAAGGGGCCGGCCGGTCCGCCCGTTCCCGGGGCCCGCCGCTCGTACTCGCCGTCCTCCTCACCCTCCTTGTCCACGCGCAGTTCCGGAACGTCCGTCGCCGTCAGGCCCGTGGTCCCCTGTGCCGTCAGCAGGAGGGACGTCCCGGAGTTCGTGATCATGTAGGTGAGGCGGGCCGCCGGGTGCGCCGGGTCCAGCGGGACGTAGGCGGCGCCCGCCCGCAGGACCGCGAGGGCGGCGATGCCCATGTCGGCGCCGCGGGGCAGCAGAAGGCCGACTCGGTCGCCGCGATGGACGCCGTGCGCCTGGAGACGGGCCGCCAGGGTGTCGGCGCGCTTCAGCAGATCGCCGTAGGTGAGGCGCAGATCGCCGCAGACGAGGGCGGTGGCCTGCGGGCGTTCGGCCGCCCGGTCCGCCACCAGGTCGGGGACCGAGTGCCCTGTGGGGGGCACTGCCGCGCCCCGGCTCAGGAGCCGCTCCCGTTCGTCCGGCGGGAGCATGTCGAGGGTCGACAGGGGTGCCTGGGGGCGGTCCAGCAGGCCGTGCAGCAGGGTCTCGAAGCAGCGCACCCAGCGTCGTACCGTCGCCGGGTCGAAGAGTGCCGTGCGGTGGATGAGGTACGCGGCGAGGTCCTCGCCCCAGCGTTCCACCTGGAGGTGCAGGTCGAACTTCGCGGTGTCCAGGGTCACGGGGATCCGCTCGACCTCGGCGCCGGCCAGCCGCAGGGTCAGGTCGGTGTCGTCGTCGTAGCCGAAGACCACCTGCACGACGGGGTCGTGGCTGATCTCGCGGGCCGGGGCGACCTCGTTCACGACCGCCTCGAAGGGGGCGTCCTGGTACGGCTGGGAGTCCAGCAGGGCGGCGCGCAGACGGTCGATGAGGTCGTGGTACGACGGGTCGCCGGACAGGTCGATGCGCAGGGCCAGGGTGTTGGTCAGCATGCCGACCATGTCCTGGAGTTCGGGGCGGTCGCGGCCGGAGACGGGAAAGCCGATCACCAGGTCCTCGGCGCTCGACAGGCGGCCCACGAACGCGGCGTACGCGGCGAACACCGCCATGAACGGCGTACCGCCACGCTCCCTGGCCGTCGCGGCGATCCGCTCGCGGACCCCGGCCGGCAGCAGGAAGCGTTCGGTGCCGCCCGCCGCCTCACGGACCGCCCCGCGCGGCCGGTCCAAGGGCAGCGCGACCGTTTCCGGGGCGCCCCGCAGCCGTCCGGCCCAGTACGCGACCGAGCGGGCGTACTCGCCGTCGCCCTGCCGCTCGCGCTGCCAGGCGGCGAAGTCGGGGAACTGGAGGGGCAGTTCTGGCAGCGCGTGCCGCAGGCCCTTGGCCTCGTTCTCGTACCCGGCCGCCAGCTCCCGCAGCAGCACGCCCAGCGACCAGCCGTCGCAGACCAGGTGGTGGGCGACCAGCAGGATGCGGTGGCTGCCGTCGGCCACGGCGTACAGCGTGCAGCGCAGCAGCGGGCCGGCCGTCACGTCGAAGGGGCGGGCGGCCTCCGCGCGTATCCGGTCGGCCACCTCGGCCACGGGCACGTCCCGCTCGAGGCGCGGCTCGGCCCGCCCTTCGGCGGACACGAGCTGGACCGGCACCCCGTCGGGGCCGGTGCGAAAGCGCGTGCGCAGCGACTCGTGCCGGGCGACGAGGGCGTCCAGGGCCCGCCCGAAGGCCGCCCTGTCGAACGGCCCGCGCACGGCGAAGGCGGCCGGCACGTGATAGGTCGCGGCGCCCGGGTCCATGTGATCCAGGACGAGCAGCCGGGCCTGCGCGTCCGAGGTCGGGAACTCGTACTCCTCGTACGTCCCACCCGTGCCGATGTCGTCAGCGTCCATCTGCCTGTGCTCCGTCCCCCGTGCGGTCCCTTGCCAGTACGTCCTCCACGGCCGCGGCGATCTCGCCCACCGGCCCCGGTGTGAGCACATCGCTGTGCTCGCAGTCGAGCTCGTGCACGTCCACCCCGTTCGAGCAGCCCGCCCAGGCGGCTCGCTTCTCCTCGGTCGTCGCCTCGGAGGCGCGGGTGGCCGAGAACAGGGTCACCCGGCCGTCGTACGGCGACGGCTGCCAGGCCCGGGCCATCCGGATGTACCCCTCCATCGCGCCGACCAGGGTGTCCAGGCGCCGTTCGTCGAGGTCGGCGAGGAGCTCGCTGTGCGCGTGGACGCGAGCTATGACCTCGGTCCGCTCCAGCGTGCCGGGCCCGGCCGTCACCCCGGGCAGCGCGTTGCGCAGCAGGTTGCCCAGCGTCACCTGCTCCACGACCGCCGGGTCCAGCGGTGTCGCGGCGACCTCCGCCGGCTTCGGCATGGAGTCGACGACGGCGACCAGCGCGACCTCCTCACCGGCCGCACGCAGCCGCACCGCCAGCTCATGTGCGAACGGCCCGCCGAAGGAACGGCCCAGCAGCAGATACGGTCCGTGCGGACGCACCGCCCGGATCAGCGGCACACAGCGCTCGGCCAGCTCGCCCAGCGTCGCCGGGAGTTCCTCGCCGTGCAGCACCGGTGTCTGGACGGCGTACACCGGCCGACCGGGGGCCAGGTGCGGCAGCAGCGCCGCGTACCCCCAGCCGAGGCCGAGACCCGGGTGCAGACAGAACAGCGGGGGCAGCTCGCCCTCGCGGCGCAGCGGGAGCAGCGGGGCGTACGCGTCCTCGTCGGCCTGGTCCGGCGGAGCACCGGTCGCGGCGAGCCGGGCGGCGAGCGCGGCGGGCGTCGGCGCCTCGAACAGGGCCGCCGGGGACACCTGTGTCCCCAGCTCGGCGTGGATCCGGGCGGTCAGGCGCAGCGCCAGCAGCGAGTGACCGCCGTACGCGAAGAAGTCGGCGTCGGGGCCGACCGCGGCCACCCCGAGTACTTGCGCGAACAGCGCGCACAGCCGCTGCTCGCGCCCCGGCCGGGCGATCCGCTCCTGCCCGCCGTGCCTTCGCTCGGGCTCGGGTTCGGGCAGCGCGGCCCGGTCGACCTTGCCGTGCGCGGTCAGCGGGACGGTGTCGAGGCGGGCCCAGGCCGAGGGCAGCAGATGCGCGGGCAAGGTGCGCGCCGCATGCTCCCGTACGAGGCCGAGATCCGAGTCGGGGCCGAGGCCGACGACGTACGCCACGAGCCGCTTGCCGCCGTCGGGGGCGGGGCGCGCGGTGACCACGGCCCGCTCCACGCCCGGGCACGCGGCGAGGGCGGCCTCCACCTCGCCGGGTTCGATCCGGAAGCCGCGCACCTTGACCTGGTCGTCGCCGCGGCCCACGAACTCCAGCTCGCCTTTGGGGAGCCGGCGCACCAGATCGCCCGTCCGGTACATCCGGGCGCCGGGCGGCCCGTAGGGGTCGGCGACGAACCGCTCGGCCGTCTGACCGGGGCGGTTCAGATAGCCGTGGGCGAGTCCGGTGCCGGCGACGTACAACTCGCCGACCGTGCCGAGCGGTACGGGGCGCAGCAGGTGGTCCAGGACGTGGGCGCGGGTGTTGTCCAGAGGCCGGCCGACCGGCACGGACGCGCCGGTTCCCCCGGTGACGCGGTGAGCCGTGGCGAACACGGTCGTCTCGGTGGGCCCGTAGCCGTTGACGACCCGGGTGCCGGGGCAGTGCTCGACCACCCGGCGGACCGCCTCGGCCGCGAGGACGTCTCCGCCCGCCCACACCTCGTGGACGCCGCCGAGCACCTCGGGAGCGATCTCCGCGACGGTGCGCAGCAGTTCGGCGGTGAGCCACAGGGCGGTGACGCGGGCTTCCGGCAGCAGCCTCTTGAGCAGGTCGGGGGTGACCGGGCCGGGCGGGGCGACGACCACGGTGCCGCCGTTCAGCAGGGGCACCCAGGTCTCGTAGGTGGCGGCGTCGAAGGTGTGCGGGCTGTGCAGGAGCACCCGCCGGTGCGCGCCGCCCGTGAAACGGGAGTCGGCGGCCAGTTCGACGACGGCCCGGTGCGGGGTGACGATGCCCTTGGGCTCACCCGTGGAGCCGGACGTGTACATCACATAGGCGGCGGATTCGGGGTGGGCGGTGGTCGGCGGTGTCGTCGTGGGCGCCGCGGGCTCGGTGCCGGCGAAGCTCAACGCCCGCACCGCGGCGGGGAGCCGGGACGACCCGTCCACGACCGCCACCCGTGCCCTCGCCGCCCGCGTCAGCGCTGCGAGCCGCTCCTCAGGGGCCCCGGGGTCCAGCGGGAGGCAGCACGCCCCCGCCTTCAGCACCGCCAGCTGTGCCACCACCATGGCCACGGAACGGGCGAGCGGCAGCGCCACGGTGTCGCCGGGCCGTACCCCCGCCTCCCGCAGCCGTTCCGCCAGCCGGTCGGAGGCCGCGTCGAGGCCGCCGTACGACAGCACTTCGCCGTCGGCTTCGACGGCCGGCGCGTCGGGTGTGCGGGCCACCTGCCGGGCGAAGCGCGCGGGGATGCCGCGCGTCTCGGGCACCGGGCGTATCGGGCCCTCCGCGAGCGTGAGCAGCTGCCGCCATTCCTCCCGCGGGAGGACGTCGAGCCGGTCGGCGGGTGTCCTCTGCGCGGACGTCAGCGCCTCGAAGGCGCGCGTCAGCCTGGCGGCCGTCGTGGCCGCCGACAGGCCCCGCCTGCAGCCGATCCGCAGCAGCATCCGCTCCCCGGCGACGACGGCGACCGTCACCGGATAGTGCGTGGAGTCCCAGGTCTCGACCAACTCCACGTCGGCGGCCGGCCCGGTCGTGCGCGGGAAGTTCTCGAACGCCAGGACGGTGTCGAACAGTTCGCCCGCTCCGGCCGCCCGCTGCACCTCGGCGAGCCGTACGTGGTGGTACGGCGCCAGCCG
The DNA here is from genome assembly GCF_043673425.1 of Streptomyces sp. M41. Classification (NCBI taxonomy): domain Bacteria; kingdom Bacillati; phylum Actinomycetota; class Actinomycetes; order Kitasatosporales; family Streptomycetaceae; genus Streptomyces; species Streptomyces sp. M41. The sequence goes on from NZ_JBIMKE010000022.1 coordinate 21,640, forward strand.
CAGCTGCTCGTCCTGGACGCGGGCCAGCAGCGCGTCGACGCTCTCCCCGGCGCGCAGCCGGACCCGTACCGGGAGAGTGTTGATGAACAGCCCCACCATGCGCTCGACGCCGGGCAGATCGTGCGGCCGGCCGGAGACGACCGCGCCGAAGACGAGGTCGTCCGAGCCGGTCAGCCGTGCCAGCACCAGCGCCCAGGCAGTCTGCGCGACGGTGTTGACGGTGACGCCCGCGCGCGCCGCCAGCCGGGTGATCGCCGCGGTCAGCTCGGGGGACAACTCGGCGTCGACGGTGTCCACCGGACCCTCGGGCCGTTCCGGGGAGCCGGCCCGGCGGCCCTGCGAGGACTCCCGCGGGCACAGCAGCGCGGGCCGCGGCAGCCCGTCCAGCGCCTCCCGCCAGGCGGCCCGCGCGCCGGCCTGGTCCTGGCCGCCCAGCCAGACCAGGTACTGCTTGAAGGGCACGGCGGGCGGCGGGGCGGCGCCCGTGGTCAGCGCCTGGAGATCATGGGCGAGCAAGGGCAACGACCAGCCGTCCAACAGGATGTGATGAAGCGTCAACAGCAGGTCGGCGCCCCTGTCGTGGCGTACCAGCGTCGCCCGCATCAGCGGAGGCCGGGCGAGGTCGAACCGGCGCCCGCGGTCCTCGGCCGCCAGGCGCGCCAGTTCCGACTCCGTGCCGTCCGCGCCGAGCCCCGTGCGGTCCGACTCGGTCCACGGCACCTTCACGGCACGCGGGATCACCTGCACCGGCCGGTCGACGTGCTCGTGCCGGAAGCACGCCCCCAGATTCGGGTGCCGTCGGAGGAGCCCGGTCACCCCGGCCCGCACGGTCTCGGCCGGGACGCCGGGGGCGATCCGGAAGCGGGCCTGCACCAGATACGGGTCGGGCCGGTCCGGATCGCGCAGGGCATGGAAGAGCAGCCCCTCCTGCGCCGGGGAGAGCGGTAGTACGTCGGCGATGCGCCCGCCCATCAGTCGTCCCCCTCGTCGCCATCGTCGTCCGCGTCGTCCAGGTCGAACGCCAGGTCGTCCTCCAGCAGCGCGAGCTGGTCCGCGGACAGGTCGACCAGCGGGAAGTCGGAGCTGGTGTGGCCGCCCGTGCCGTCCCGGCGCGCATGCGCGACCAGCACCTCGATCGCCTCGCACCACAGCCGGGCCAGCTCCAGCACCTCGTTCTCGCCGAGCACCCCGCGCGCGTACGAGAACGCGGCGCTCAGACACATCCGCCCGGCGCACCGCTCCGCGACCAGCGCGTCCACCTCCACGGCATGCCCGAGCGGCAGCGCTTCGGCCGCCATGCCGAGCAGTTCGCCGCCCGCCGTGTCACCGCCGGAGAACCGGCCGAGGTAGTTGAAGCGCAGGTCCGGGACGGGCAGCGCGGCCAGCTTCGGGGCCGTGTCCGGGTTGAGCCGGCGCAGCAGACCCCAGCCGAGGCCGCCCGAGGGGACCGCCCGCAGCTGCTCCTTGACCTGCTTGAGCGCCGCCCCGGCCGCGTCCCGCGAAGGCTCCCAGAAGTCGGGGCCCAGCGCGGCACCCGCGTCCAGCCGGACCGGGTACTGGGTGGTGAACCAGCCGACGGTCCGGGAGACGTCGGCGGGCAGCGTGAGGGCCTCCCGGCCGTGGCCCTCCAGATGGACGAGCAGACCATGGCCCTCGCCCCGGCGCCGGACCGCCGCGGCGGCCAGTGCCGTCAGCAGGACCGCGTCGGCGCCGCAGTGGAAGGCCGCGGTCACCTCGGACAGCACGGCCTCGGTGACCTCGGGCGTCAGCTCGACGGTCAGCACGGCACGGTCCGAGCCGGCACCGCGCCCACCCGCGACCCGGGCGTCCGGGCCGGCCAGCATCCGCTCCCACCAGGCCGACTCCCGGTCGGCCAGATCGGGCCGGAGCGCCTCACGCGCCAGCAGCCGCGCCCAGCGCACGAAGGACGTGCCCGGGCGCTGCGGCAGCGGAGCACCGGCCAGCCCAGCCGCCAGCTCGGGTCCCAGCAGCCGCCAGGACACCCCGTCCACCGCCAGATGATGCACCGTCAGCACCAGCAGCCCCGGCTGCCCGGAGCCGGCCCGGAGCCAGGTGGCCCGCAGCATCTCCCCCTTCTCCGGGTCGAGCCGCACCGCCGCCGACACCTCCTCGGCCCGGGCCCGCGGATCGACACCGTCGGGCACCTCGACCCGCTCGACCGCCACGCCCGCAGCACCCTCGGGGACCTCCAGCTCCCCTTCCACCAGCCGCATCCGCAACGCCCCGTGCCGTTCGGCCAGGGCCCGCACCGACGACTCGACCCGCCCCGGATCCGTCCCCGCCGGCACCGGGAACACCATCGACTGGGTGAACGCCGCCGGATCCCCGGCCTGTTCACGCCACCAGCGCATCACCGGCGTCAGCGGGAAGCGCCCGGTGCCGGAGTCCTCGCCGAGGCCGAGGCCGAGGCCGCTGTCCGCCGCCTCCCGGGCCGTCAGCGCGAGCGCCGCGGGCGTGCGCGCGCCGAAGACGTCACGCGGCGCGATGCGGAGGCCCGCGCCCGACGCACGCCCCGCGAGCTGGATCGCCATGATGCTGTCGCCGCCCAGCCGGAAGAAGTCGTCGTCGGCGCCGACCCGTTCGACCCCGAGCACCTCCTCGAACAGGGCGCACAGCGTGACCTCACGGCCGCCCTGCGGGGCCCGCCCGGCGGGGCTCGGTCCGCTGTCCGGGGTGGGCAGCGCCGCCCGGTCCAGCTTGCCGTTCGGCGCCAGCGGCAGCTCCTCCAGCACCACGACGCCGGCCGGCACCAGGGCGGCGGGCAGCAGCCGCGCCGCGTATCCGAGCAGGGCGTCCGGGTCGGGCCGCGGCCCTTCGGCGACGACATACGCGACCAGCCGCGGCCGGCCCGGCCGGTCCTCCCGTACGACCGCCACCGCCTGCCGCACCGACGGGTGCCCGGTGAGGACGGCCGCGATCTCGCCGGGCTCGATGCGCCGGCCGCGGATCTTCACCTGTTCGTCGGAGCGGCCCAGGTACTCCAGCTGTCCGTCGTCCCGGCGGCGGGCCAGGTCACCCGTGCGGTACATGCGCTCGCCGGGCGGCCCGTAAGGGTCCGCGACGAACCGCTCGGCACTCGCCCCGGGCCGCCCCAGATAGCCGTACGCCACGCCGGGACCCGCCAGATAGAGCTCCCCGCACACCCCGGGCGGCACCGGCCGCAGCCGTGCGTCGAGCACGTACGCACGCGTGCCCGGCAGCGGGGCGCCGATCGGCGGGGCCGTGCCGTCGGCGGTCAGCGGCCCGGAGACGGTGGCGCCGACGGTGTACTCGGTGGGCCCGTACGCGTTGTGGAAGCGGCGTCCGCCGACCGCCCAGCGGGCCACCAGATCCGGCGGGCACGCCTCCGCGCCCGAGGCCAGCGACCGCAGCTCGGGATACTCCCCGGCGGGCACGGTCGCCAGCACCGAGGGCGGCACCAGCGCGCAGCTGATCCGCCGCCCGGTCAGCACGTCCGCGAGGTCCTGCCCGGCCAGCGGCCCCTCCGGCGGCACGACCAGAGTGCCGCCGGACCAGAAGGCCAGGCACAGCTCGCCCAGGGAGATGTCGAACGCGGGCGAGCCCAGGTGCAGCACCCTGCTGTCCGAGCCCGGTCCGAGCGCGTCCACCAGCCCCTGCGCGAGCGCCGCCAGACCCGTGTGCGGGACGACGACGCCCTTGGGGCGGCCGGTGGAGCCCGAGGTGTGGATGACGTACGCGGGCACGGCCGGGTCCAACGGCCCGGCGGCAGACGGCTGTTCGGCGTAGGCGTGGTCGTCGAGGACCAGCGTGGGCACGTCCGTGTCCGGCACCGCTCCGGCTTCCGCGGCCACCATCAGGACCGGCGCCGCGTCCTCCAGCGTCAGCCGGATGCGCTCGGGCGGGTAGTCCGGGTCGACCGGGAGGTGGGCGGCGCCGGTGCGCTGGACCGCGAGCAGTGCCGTGACCATGGCGGCCGTGCGGCCGAGGGCGAGGGCGACGACCCGGCCGGGGCCCGCGCCGTGCCGGGCCAGGTGAGCGGCCAGCCGGTCCACCCGGTCGGACAGTTCGGCGTACGTCAGCCGCAGGCCCTCGGCCTCCAGCGCGGGGGTGTCGGGTGTGCGGGCCGCCTGCCGGGCCACCAGGTCGGGCAGCGCCAGCGGCTCGGGCGCGGGACCGCCGGCCGAGAGCGCGGCGCGCCGGTGCCGGTCGGCTTCGGGCACGAGCCCGACCTCGGCGAGCGGGATCCGCGGGTCGGCGGTGAAGCGGCGCAGCAGCTCCAGATAGGCGTCCGTCCAGTGCCGTACGGCATCGGCGCCGAACAGGGCCGTACGGATCTCGAAGCTGCCGTCCATGGTGCCGTCGTCGGCGTCCCGGACGATGCCCACCAGGTCGTGCTCGCCGCCCGTGTGGATGCGCTCCGGCTCGCTGAACTCCCGCAGCGCGGCCACACTGCGCTGCTGGGTGAGATGCATGAACACCCACTGGAACAGCGGGGAGCGCCCGGCGCTGCGGTCGGGTGCGACCGCCGAGACGATCCGGCCCACCGGCACGTCCGCGTGGGCCATCAGCTCTGGGAAGTCGGCCGCGAACCGGGCCAGGACATCGGCGAAGGAGTCCTCGGGCCGGATCCGCCAGCGGGTCGGGATGGCGTTCATGACATACCCGATGACCCGCTCCAGGCCCTTGGCGGCCCGGTTGGCGGTAGGTGTGCCGAGCACCAGGTCGTCGGCGCCGGTCAGGCGGTGGGCGAGCACCGCGAAGGCTGCCATGAGGACGACGTAGACGGAGGCGCCGCGCTCCCGGGCCAGCGCCCGCACCGCCCGCGCGGTGGGGGCGTCGACCTTGAACGGGATCTGCGCGATGCCCTCCGCGCGCCCGTTCCCGGCGCCCGGCACGGTCAGCGGTCCCGGTGGCTCGGCGAGATACCGGCGCCAGAAGTCCAGCCGCGCCTCGAAGACCCCGGCGTCCGCCAACTCACCCTGCCAGGACGCGAAATCGGCGTACTGGATGCGCGGCCGGGCGGGCGCCGGGGTGGTACCGGCGCGCAACGCGCCATGGACCTCGGCGAACTCGGCCTGGAGCACATCGAAGGACCACCAGTCGGCGATGACGTGATGCAGGCTCAGCATCAGCGTGGTCCGCCGCTCGTCGACCGTGACGAACCGCGCCCGCATCAGCGGGTCGCCCGCCAGGTCGAACGGGCGGCGCCGGAACGTCTCGAACGCCTCGGCGATGGTGGTGCCGGTGCCGCGCAGGTCCTCCCGCTCCAGACGGAAGCGGTCCTCGGGCGGGAAGGTGACGGCGAGCGCGCCCGGTTCACCCTCGATGCGGGCCCGCAGGATGTCGTGCCGGGCGCGGACCAGTGTCAGCGCCGTCTCCAGCCGGTCCGGGTCGACCGGCTCGACGGTGTCGTCGAAGTGATAGGCACAGCACAGGTTCAGCGCCGGGGTGCCCGGATACAGCGACTCGTACACCCACAGGTCCTCCTGCGCCGGGCTGAGCCGCACCGGCCCGTCCCCGTCGCGCGGCGGCACCACCGCCGGGATCAGCCCGGCCTGCCCGGACGCCACGAGCCGCCGCATCAGGCGCACCCGCTGCTCACCGCTGAGCGCGCTGAACCGCTCGGCCATGGAGGCGCCGGCCGCCCCCGTAGTCGCCGTCACGCCACGTCCTCCCGCAGCTCGGCCAGCCGGTGCAGACCGGCCAGCACCTCGTCACGGCCGAGTCCGAAGTCCACGAAGCAGGCGACCTCGTCGCAGCCCAGCTCACGCAGATCGGCGAGCATCTTCCGGCAGGTCTCGGCGGAGCCGAGCAGACTGCCCCAGGTCAGATAGCGGTGGAAGGCGAACTCGGCGAGCATCGCGGTCTGCTCGGCCGTCAGCTCCGCCGTCGCCCGGTCGGCCGTCCGGTTCGCCGTGGTCTGCCGCACATAGGAGCGCAGATACCGCTTCAGCGGTACGGCGGTCAGGCGCCGCGCCTGAGCGTCGTCCGCGCCGACGAACGTGTGCGCCATCAGCGTCACCCTGCCGTGCGCGTCGGTGCCGCCCTGCTCGGGCGCGGCGGCGCAGGCGGCCCGGTAGCGGGCGATCTTCTCCGCCAGTTCCTCCCGGCTCTGCCCGACGGTCGCCCCGAGCACCCCGGTGCGCAGACGTCCGGCGGCCTCCCAGGTCTCTGGGTTGCCGGAACTGGTCAGCCACAGCGGGAGGGTGTCCTGGACGGGCCGCGGCTGCGGCAGGACGGCGACCGAGGCGCCGGTGCCGTCGGTGAACTCGGCCGCCTCGCCCGCCCACAGCCGCCGCAGCAGCGGGATGTCCCGCACGGTCTGCTCGCGGCGGCCCGCGTAGTTGTCGGGGGCGAGGACGAAGTCGGCGGAGTGCCAGCCGGTCGCCGCCGACAGGCCGATCCGGCCGTGCGACAGGTTGTCGACGACGGCCCAGTCCTCCGCGATCCGCAGCGGGTGGTGCAGCGGCAGGATCACGCTGCCCGCCCGGATGTTGATCCGCTCGGTGGCCACCGCGAGGGCCGCGCTGAGCACCGGCGGGCTGGGGAAGACCTGGCCCACCTGCTGGAAGTGCCGCTCGGGCGTCCAGATCGCGTGGAAGCCGAGCCGGTCCGCGGTACGGGCGACGTCGAGGATGTCGTCGTAGACCTCGCTGTGCCGCGGAGCCGTGCTCCCGGCGGGGGTGCCGGCGGGCGTGTCGGCGCCGAAGAACATCACGCTCAGCTCCATGGCACCTCCTTCTGACTGGTGTCGGTACGGCCGTCGCGGCCGGGCTGCCGGGGAACGCGCGGCCGGCGCGGGATGGGCACCGGCGGCGCGGGTGCCTCGGCCGGTGCCCGCTCCAGCTCGGCGGCCAGGGCGGCGACCGTGGGGGAGGTGAACAGCTGGGCTGCCGTCACCGTGCGTCCGGCGCCGGTGAGCCGGGCCGCGACCCGGACGGCGCGCAGGGAGTTGCCGCCCAGCTGGAAGAAGTCGTCGTGCGGGCCGACGCGGTCGACGCCGAGGACGTCGGACCAGACGGCTTGGATCTCGCGGCGCAGCGCCGAGTCCGGCGCGTCGTCGCCGGTGGGTGCGGGCGTGCGAACCGTGTCGCGGGCGGGGTCCGCACGCCTGGGCGGCTCGGGCAGCGCGAGCAGCGACAGCGGTACGTCCGGCTCGGCCGCCACCGCCCGCAGCGCCTCGACGACCGCGTCCGCGAACCGGTCGACGAACTCCGGCTCCAGACACGAGGTGCGGTACTCGAAGACGAGCGTCATGCCGTCCGGCGCGCCCGAGGGCCCGTGGTCGTCCGTGACGTCGACGAGCAGCTCGAACCGTGCCGCGCCGGTGCGCAGCGGCCGGACGCCCGCCTCGGCGCCGGGCAGGTCCACCTCGGCCCGGGCGTTGTTCTGCAACGCCAGCACCACCTCGGTGAACGGCTGGCGGCCCGGCGGCCGTGCCGGGTTGAGCGCGCCCACGACCTCCTCGAACGGCACGTCCTGGTGGGCGAAGGCGTTCAGCGCCGACTCCCGGACACGGGCGAGCAGCTGCCGGGCGGTGGGGTCGCCCGAGGCGTCGGTGCGCAGCACCAGCATGTTGACGAAGAACCCGACGACGTCGTCGACGGTGCCGTCCTGTCCCCGCCCGGCGATCGGCGAGCCGACCGCGAGGTCCACACCGGCCCCGGCCCGCACCAGCGCGGCGGCGAGAGCGGTGTGCAGCGCCATGAACAGCGTCGCGCCCTGAGCCCGAGCCGCCTCGACGACCCGCGCGTGCAGGGCCGCGTCCAGCCGCCGTACGACGGTGGCGGCCTCCCGACCCGGTACGGCGGGCCGCGCCGGACTGCGGGGCAGCAGGGGGCCACCCGAGGGCAGGCCGGCCAGGGCCTGGCGCCAGTAGCCGAGCTGGGCCGAGGCGAGGGATCCGGGATCGTCCGCCGACCCGAGCCGCTCCTGCTGCCGGCGGGCGAAGTCGGCGTAGGGCACGGGCAGCGGGGCGAGCTCGGCCGTACGACCGGCGGCCCGGGCGGCGTAGGCCCGCGACAGGTCACGGAAGAGCGGGGGCAGGGACCAGCCGTCGCCGGCGATGTGGTGCAGGACGAGGAGCAGGACATGCTCACCCGGCCGGTCCGCCACACTGAACAGCACCGCGTGCAGCGGCAGTTCGGCCGCGAGGTCGAAGCGGTGCCGTGCGGCCTCGTCCATCGCCCGCTCCAGCTCACCGGAGCGGACGGTGACCCGGCGCATCCGGGGCAGGGCCGCGGCGCCGCTCAGCACCCGCTGCCGGGGCTCGCCGCCGCTGTCCTCGATGACGGTGCGCAGTACCGTCTGCCGGGCGGCCACGTCACCGAGGGCGGCCCGCAGCGCCTCGGTGTCGATGTCGCCGCTCAGCCGCACCGACACCGGCAGGGTGTAGGCGGTGCCCGCGTCGACCCGGTCCAGGAACCACAGGCGGCGCTGCGCATAGGACAGCGGCAGCGCGCCCCCGTCCCGCGCGGGCACCGCACCGCCGTACCGGGGCTTCGTCCCCGCCTCCGTCCCGGCCTTCTCCACGTACGGCACCAGCGCCCCCGGCGTCCGGCACTCGAACAACGTCCGTACGCCGATCCGGGCGCCCAGCGTCAGCTGGATGCGCCCCAGCAGCCGGGCCACCATCAGGGAGTTGCCGCCCAGGGCGAAGAAATCGTCGTCGGGGCCGACCGCCGCCACGCCCAGCACCTCGGAGAACAGCCCGCACAGCGCCTCCTCGACCGCGTCCGACGGCTGCCGTGCCGTCGCCGAGGCCAGGGAGCCGGTCACCGGGCCGGGCTCCGGCAGGGCTGCGCGGTCCAGCTTGCCGTTGGGGGTGAGGGGCAGCGCGTCGAGGAGGACGTAGGCGGCCGGCACCAGGTAGTCGGCCAGCACGGCGGCGGCGTGCGCGCGCAACTCCTGCTCGGACAAGGGCTGTTGCCGTCCTCGGCGCGGAACGACGTAGGCGACCAGCCGCTTCTCACCCGTGGCGTCGGGTCGGGCGAGCACGGCGGCCCGGACGACCTCCGGATGACGTGCCAGGACCGCCTCCACCTCGCCCGGCTCCACCCGGAACCCGCGGATCTTCACCTGTGCGTCGGCCCGCCCCAGATACTCCAGCACGCCGTCCGCCCGCCGCCGCACCAGATCCCCGGTGCGGTACATCGGCTCACCGGCGGGTCCGTACGGGTCGGCGACGAAGCGTTCGGCGGTGAGTCCGGGACGGCCGCAGTACCCGAGGGCGACACCGGCGCCCGCGGCGTACAGCTCACCGCTCGCGCCGTCCGCGACGGGCCGCAGCCGCTCGTCGAGCACCCGGAGCCGTTTCCCGGCCAGCGGGCGGCCGATCGGCACCGGGCCGCCGCCTCGCACCTCCTCGAGGGCGACGCGGTGGACGGTCAGGAAGACCATGCCCTCGACCGGCCCGTACCCGTTGCTCAGCCGCAGCCCGGGGTGGCGCTCCAGGGCGCGGGCGGCGTGCGCGGGCGACAACGGCTCGCCCCCGACGATCAGTTCCCGCACTCCGGCCAGCGCCCGCGGATACTCGTCGACGACCACATGGAAGAGGGAGGCGGAGAGATACAGGCAGGTGACGGCGTGCCTCTCGACCAGGGCCGCCGTCACCACCGGGTCGGGTCGCTGCCCCGGGTGCAGCACGCACAGACCGCCGTTCAGCAGCGGACCCCACAGCTCCAGCGCGAACGCGTCCCAGGACACGGGGGAGCACTGCAGCCACACCGCGCCAGGCCCGAAGGAGGCGAAGTCCTGCCCGGTCAGCGTCCCGGTGATCGCCGCGTGGGAGGCGACGATGCCCTTGGGGCGGCCGGTGGAGCCGGAGGTGAACATCACGCAGGCCGCGTCCCGCGGACGGACCCGCACCGTGCCGGGCGCGAGCGGCTCGGCGTGCTCGGCGTCCTCCACGGCCACCGACTCGGCCCCGGCGCCGAGTTCGCAGGCCTGCGCCTCGCGCCGCGACACGATGACGGCGACCTCCGCGTCGGCGGCCATCCCGCGCAGCCGCTCCGCCGGAAAGTCCGGATCGAGCATGACGTACCCGGCCCCCGCCTCGAGGGTGCCGAGCAGCGCCACCACCATCTCGGCGGACCGCTCCAGATACACGCCCACCAGGTCCCCGGGCCGTACCCCCCGGCGGCGCAGCAGCCCGGCCAGCCGGGCGGCGCGCTCGGCGAGTTCGCCGTAGGTCAGCCGTGTGTCACCGTCCACCAGCGCGGTCGCCGCCGGGCTGCGCCGCGCCTGTCGCGCGAAGAACTCGTGCACTCCGTACAACGCCCCCGTCGCCCCCGGCTCAGGCATCGGCGGCCGTGCGGGCGGGACATATGTCGGTCCAGTGCTCCTCGACGAAGGCGAGGCAGTCGGCGCGGCTGCTCGCGGTGAGCGCCACGTCCCACCCGTCCGGCACGGTGATCCCGTCCGGCCACAGCGAGTGCTGTCCCTCGGAGTTGGTGAGGACGAGGTACGTCCCGTTCTCGTCCTCGAACGGATTGGTGGTCATGGTCAGCCCTCCACGAGTTCTTTGTTCTCGGGGTTGTCGGGTTTCTCCGGGCCCTCGGGATCGCCGGGGCGCCCGGAGTCGTCGGTGGTGGCGGGCTTCCCGGCTTCGGTGCCGGCCCCGTCCCCCGTGGTGCCGCCCGGCTCGGCGTCGATGTCGGGCAGCAGCGTGTCGATCTCCCGCACCGTGCGCCGCGTCATGCTCAGCACACCGACCGCGATGCCGCACAGACCGGCGATGAGCAGCATCCCGGCCATGCCGCTGCCCGGCCCGTCGCCGACGAGCGGTCCGAGCACCCGGAAGACGCCGGTCCCGTCGGCGGCCCGGGGTTCGAAGACATGGTCGGCGAGCGGGCCGGAGACCGCGGTCGCCACCGGCACGGAGATCTGCGACAGGAACACCACGGCGCCGAACACCCGGCCGTGCCACTCCTGCGGAACCTTGGTCTGCACGATCGCCTGCATCACGCCGTTGATCATCGGCATGAGCGCCGCGCCGACCAGAATGGCCGCGCACCAGCCCGCCACCCCGCCCGCCAGCGCCATCGCCACCTGCGCGGACAGACACATCCCGATGATCCCGAGCAGCATGCCCCGGGCCCGGTTGCGCGGCCCGCTCCAGGCAGCCATCAGCAGCCCGCCCGCTATCCCGCCGACGCCGATCGCGGTGTTGACGCTCGCCAGCGCCGCCGTCTCGCCGCCGGAGCGGGCCAGCACCATCGGCTGCACCGCGGCGAAGCCGAACACCATCACCAGGTTGACGACGCAGAACGCCAGCATCAGATCCCGCAGGCTCGGATGCCGGAAGAGGAACCGCATCCCTTCGACGGCCTCGGCGACGAGCCTCTTGCGCGGCCCACCGCCCTCGTCCGGCACGGGGCGGGTGTCCCCGGTCAGCCGTACGACCCGGACCGCGGCCAGCGCGAGAGCGAAGCTCACCAGGTCGGCGACGAGCACGAAACCGAGCCCGGAGAACGCCACCAGCAGCCCGCCCAGCGCCGGACCGCCGACGTCGGCCGTGCTCTTGGCGCTCGCCAGCAGACTGTTCGCACGCTGGAGCCGGCTCTTGTCCACCAGCAGCGGCACCGCCGCGCCCAGGGCCGGGAACTGGAAGGCGGCGGCACCGCCGAGCAGCATCACGGCGGCGTACACCTCCCAGGTGTGCAGCCCACCGGAGAAGTGCAGAACGCTCAGCAGCGCGACGATCAACAGTCCGCCGCCGTCCGCGAGTTGCAGCGCGATACGGCGCGAGACCCGGTCGACCAGGGCTCCGGCGAGCGGGCTGAGCAGTACCTGCGGCAGCAGCGCGCACAGCGACAGCGTGGTCAGCGCCGTCGCCCGGCCGGTGGCCGACCAGGTCTCGAAGACGAAGGCGAACCGCAGCACGGAGTTGCCGACGAGGGACACCGCCTGTCCGCTCCACACGAGCATGAAGGGGCCCATCCCGGTGAACCGGCCAGGCTTTCCCCCGTGCTGCTCGGTGTCGTCCAGCGAGCGCGCCGAATCGGCCACGTGCGTACCCCCGTCGAATGTGGCTTCCGGTCAAGAACCTTAGTTCGAAGCGGCGTGCCGCACAGCCCCGATCATGAAAGGCGTCCGAGAAGCCCTCACAGATGCAGACGGCGGCTGTGAGGGCCGCGTTCCGACGGGCGTCGAGCGGCTCGGTTTCGTAGCCATCTACGAACGTTTGGCGACACGAGGCCGGCTTTCGGCCGGAATCCGTGTGTGATCGGTCCGATACGGGTGGTCATTGCGTGGTGGTTGACCGATGGACTGGCCCCACCAACTGCGCTCTCCCTAGGATGTGTTGTCGGCGAGGTGATCTCCTCGGCCGGCCTGCCTCTGGGGGAACGATGGAGCCTGGAAAGCTGTCCACGTCGATCGACGCCACTGTTCCGACAGCCGCGCGCATGTACGACCACTACCTCGGCGGCAAGGACAACTACGCCTCCGACCGAGCCGCCTGCGAGGAGCTGGACAAGGTCGTCCCCAGCACCCGCGCCCTCGCGCTGAACAACCGGCGCTTCCTTCAGCGGGTGGTCCGGACGCTGGCCGCGGACCACGGCATCCGGCAGTTCCTGGACCACGGCTCCGGCCTGCCCACCCAGAACAACGTCCACCAGGTCGCCCAGTCCGTCGACCCGTCCTCACGCGTGGTGTACGTCGACAACGACCCGATGGTCCTCGTGCACGGCCGCGCCCTGCTGGAGCAGAACGAGAACACCGCCGTCATCCACGCCGACATGCGCGAGACGGACCTCATCTTCTCGCACCCCGAGACCCAGCGTCTGATCGACTTCTCCCAGCCGGTGGCGGTGCTGTTCAACTCGGTGTTCCACTGCATCCCCGACAGTGAGACCGACGGCCCGCTCGCCGTGTCCCGCCGGGTGATCGAGCGTCTGGCGCCGGGCAGCTTCGCGCTGATGTGCCAGCTGGTCAGCGAGGAGGCCGAGGTCCGCGACTTCGTCACCGACTTCATGAACCAGGCGACTCAGGGCCACTGGGGGCGGGTGCGCCAGGCGAAGGACGTCGCGCAGTGGTTCGAGGGTCTGGAGATCCTGGAGCCGGGCCTGGTGGAGGTGTCCACCTGGCGCCCGGACAGCGAGGTGGCACCGCGCCAGCTCACCCAGGAGTGGATCGAGTTCGGCGGAGTGGGCCGGCTCCCGTAGGCATGGTCGGACATTCCCTGGGGCCCGGGCCCCAGGCCTTCAGGGGGCGGGGGAGTACCGCGCCTTGGTCGCCCTCAGCCGCTCCAGCGACTCGCGCGGGTTGAGCGCCTCGTCGCCCAGCCGGTCCAGGGCGATCCGGTACTCCTCCGTCTCGTCCTGGTCCTCCAGGAAGGCGGCGCTCCTGATGTGCTCCAGATAGACGATGTCGGGCAGATCCACGCCGCCGAACCGCAGATAGGTGACCGGGATCGCCGGTGCGGAGGCGTTGGTCACGTCCAACGGGACGATCTGCACGGTCACATGAGGCAGCCGTGCCATCGCCTCCAGGTGCTCCAGCTGCTCGCGCATCACCTCGCGGCTGCCCAGCACCCGCAGCAGCACCGACTCGTCGACGATCGCCCACAGGCGCGGCGCGTCCGGGCGGTTCAGCAGCTCCCGGCGGCGCATACGCAGCTCCACACGGCGCTGCACCTCACGGGGCTGCGCCGCCGGCAGCCCGCGCTCCACCACGGCCCGGGTGTAGGCCTCGGTCTGCAACAGGCCCGGCACGTATTGCAGTTCGAAGGTGCGGATGGCCGTCGCGGCCTCCTGAAGTCCGACCAGCCGGTCGAACCACTCCGGCATCAGCCGCTTGTCATAGCGCTGCCACCAGCCCGGTTCACCGGCCCGGCGCAGCAGCTGGAGCAGCACCGACGACTCGTACTCCGCGGCCTTGTACAGCTCCAGCAGCGCGCGTACATCCGCCTCCGTGGGCGGCCTGCGGCCCTTGCCCGCCTCGATGCGCGAGAGCTTCGCCGGACTGAACCCGACGGAGCGGGCCGCCTGGTCCTGGGAGAGCCCGAGGTCCTCGCGCATACCCGCCAGCTGCACGCCCACCAGCATCTTGAGCAGCGTGGGCGCGGGCTCGGAGCGGGACAGGTAGGGCTCGAGGCGCGAGATGCGAGGTGACTCCGCGGACATCTTGACTCCCCGTAGACCGGCATACGACAGACCGCATTATCGCATCCCGCCGCCTCGCGCCGCCCGAACCGTGGGAAATGAAGAAGTCAACTTCCGTTTCCCACAGCCCATCTGACGTCATGCCAGGTGATCGAACTCTCCCTCCTTGGCGCCGGCCAGGAAGGCGGCGATCTCGGCGGGCGTGTAGACCAGGGCCGGTCCGTCGGGGTCGCGCGAGTTGCGCAGCGCGACGCTGCCGTCGCCCAGGGGCGCCACCTCGACGCAGTTGCCCTCGGCATTGCTGTGCCGGCTCTTGATCCAGCGGACGCCCAACGAGCTTGCCCGTACGCCGTTCGGTGCTGTTGGCACTGCACTCTCCTTGCTCACGTTCCGCCACGTGTGCGGTCCCTCGCCCCGGCGGGCCCGGTCCGCCCCACGTGCTCTGCGACGACATTGCTCGCGAAATTTCCCGTGAAATTGCACGGAGACGCCGTCGGCGTGGATAATAGCCGTGGCGTCAACTGCTGTGCAGTGGACCTGTCCTGACCGTGTATCAGGGAGACGTTGTGTCCTTACCTGCGTACGAACGGCTTCGACTGCCCGGTCATGCCGCGCCGCAAGCGGGGCTGACCGTGACGCCGGACGCACCGCCCGGCACCCCGGGCAGGAGCCGTCTCACCCGGCCGGACCCGCCGCGCACCGCACCCCGCTCGGCGGCCCTGCGCCTCACCGGGGCCGAACAGGACTGCGGCCGGGCCCGTGACTTCGTCCGCAGCACCCTCGGTGAGTGGTCGCTGGACCACTGCAGCGCCGACGCCCTGGCGGTGGTCACCGAACTCGCCGCCAACGCGGTCCTGCACGCCGTACCGGACCCCTGGCCGCCCACCCGGGCCCGCGGCGACGCCGGGATCTGGCTGCGGCTCAGCCTGCGCCGCCCCGCCCATCTGGTCTGCGCCGTCACCGACCCGAGCGATCACCCGCCCGTGTATCCGCACACCACCGATCCCCTCGACGAGCACGGCCGCGGGCTGCGCATCATCGACGCCCTGGCCCAGCACTGGGGTTGGACCCGCCGCCGGCCCATGGGCAAGACGGTCTGGGCCATGCTCCCCACCGACGACCTGGCCTGACAGGCCGGCGACCCGCTGTGCTCCCCGTGCACGGGACATTTTCACGATGGGCGCGCAGCGGCCACGGCTTCTCCTCACTTACGAACCTTCGGCTGTGTTGTATGTGTTGCGCGGGCAGGGACCTCCTGTCCGACTCGACCGCGCCTGACGGCGACGACCAGCGAAAGGATCGGCATAGTGACGCGCAGTCCTGCCGAAAACGTCCACCTGCCGATCTACGAGGACCTGGTGCGCGAACTCGGAGACGTGGTGGCCGAGGCCCAGATGGCGGCAGCGAACACCGAAGGCCAGGCGACGCAACTGCTGGGCGCCCCCGAGCCGGCCGCCTGGAGCGGGCAGGCGGGACCGCAGTCCCCCTCCGACTTCGGCTGACGGTGCGCCCCGGGCACGCGTACGAGCGGGGCTTGAGGTGCCTGCGAGGGCGTCCGGGGAGACTGCTTCCCCGGTAACGCTGTTGCGTTGTGGGGGTGAGTCCACGTGAAAGGCATCGTTCTGGCCGGTGGCACCGGGGCCAGGCTGTATCCGATCACCCGGGTGGTGTCCAAGCAGTTACTGCCCGTGGGTGGCAAACCGATGATCTACTACCCGCTCTCGATTCTCATGCTCGCGGACATCCGGGACGTCCTCGTCATCTCGACGCCCGACGATCTGCCGCGTTTTCGCACTCTGCTCGGCGACGGTTCCCAGCTGGGGATGAACATCACCTACGCCGAGCAGTTCCACCCCGGAGGCATCGCCGAGGCCCTGCTCATCGGGGCGGACCACATAGGCACCGACTCGGTCGCGCTGATCCTCGGCGACAACATCTTCCACGGGCCCCGCTTCTCCGACGTACTGGCCCAGGAGTCCCGGGACGTACGGGGATCGGTGCTGTTCGGATATCCCGTGCACGACCCGCAGCGCTACGGGGTCGGGGAGGTCGACGCCGACGGCAGGATCGTCTCCATCGAGGAGAAGCCCGCCCGGCCGCGGTCCAACCGCGCCATCACGGGCCTCTACTTCTACGACAACCGTGCGGTCAACGTCGCCAAGAACATCACGCCGTCGGCGCGCGGCGAGCTGGAGATCACCGATGTGAACCGGTTCTACGTCGAACAGGGCGAGGCCAGGCTCGTCGACCTCGGCCGCGGCTTCGCCTGGCTCGACACGGGCACACCGGAGTCCCTGCTCCAGGCGAGCCAGTACGTCGGGATGCTGGAGGAGCGCCAAGGGTGCCGCATCGCGTGCATCGAGGAGGTCGCGCTGCGCATGGGGTTCATCGACGCGGACGCGTGCCACCGGCTGGGTGAGGAGATCCGCGGGTCGAGCTACGGGCAGTACGTGATGTCCATCGCCGAGGAGCTGAAGGTCTGAGCGACCCCCGAGCGCCCGGGAGGCCGGGAGGCGCCGGTCAGTCCGTGAAGACTCTGGCGACCTTGCGGACGTCGTCGACCAGCCGGGCCTGGAGCAGCGACTCGGCCTCACCGACCGGACCGTCCCCGCCGGCGAGGACGGCGGCGGTGAACGCGGCCAGCGCGTTGCGCACCTGATGGTCGGCCGGCATCGCCAGCTCCGTCAGCCGGTCCTGCTGCTGGACCCGCACGACCGGCTTCAGCTGCTCCGGCGGGGTGTACGCGCGCTCCACCGAGATCCGCCCGCTGCGGCCCCACAGGGCATAGCGCGAACGGTACGAGTGCCGGAAGCCGAACTCGAGCTGCGCGGCGACGCCGTCGGGGGCGCACAGCAGCGCCGTACCCGCCACGTCCACACCGGTCGCGTCGTCCACCCGGAGCGTCGCCGCCAGTACCTCCGGCTCGCCCGACAGAAACATCTGCGCCGTCCGCAGCGGGTAGACGCCCACGTCCAGCAGTGCCCCGCCGCCGAGCGGGGCGGCGTACCGGAACCCGGCGGGATCCAGCGGCGGTACCCCGAACGAACCGGTCAGCACCTCCAACTCGCCGACGCTGCCCGCGTCCAGGAGCGAGCGGACCCGGTCGTGCTGGGAATGGTGCAGGAACATGAAGTTCTCGGCGAGGATACGGCGGTGCCGCCGGGCCAGTTCCATCAGCTCGGCGGCCTCCGCGTGCGTCGTGCACAGGGGCTTCTCGCACAGCACGTGCTTGCCGGCGCGCAGTGCCTCGGCCACCTGCTCGAAGTGGAGCGCCGGCGGGAGTGGGACGTACACCGCGTCGATGTCGTCCCGCTCCAGCAGCGTCCGGTAGCCCTGGACACCGGCGCACCCGAACCGGTCCGCCACCCCTCGCGCCTTCGCGGCGTCCCGGCTGGCCACCGCGACGAGTTCGGCCGTGTCGGCAGCCGCGATGACCGGGAGCATCCGGCGCAGCGCGATGTCCGCGCAGCCGAGCACGCCCATGCGCACCCGGCCGCCGGCGGGGCCCTCGGGCCCGGGACTCGCTGGACTCACAGCGTCGCCAGGACGTCGTGGAGCGCGCCGATCACCTTGTCCTGCACGGCGGGGTCCAGCGAGGGGTACATGGGCAGCGAGAAGATCTCGTCGGCGACCGTCTCGGTGACCGGCAGGGCGCCCTCGGCGTAGCCCAGGTGGGAGAAGCCCGTCATGGTGTGGACCGGCCACGGATAGCTGATGTTGAGCGAGATGTCGTACGCCTTCAGCGCCTCGATGATGGCGTCGCGCCGCGGATGGCGCACCACATAGACGTAGTAGACGTGGTCGTTGCCCGGGGCGAGCGCCGGAAGCACCAGGTCGGTGTCGGCGAGCCCCTCGGCGTAGCGCCGGGCCACGGCACGGCGGCCCTCGATGTAGGCGTCGAGCCGGCGCAGCTTGCGGCGCAGGATCTCCGCGTGCAGCTCGTCCAGCCGGCTGTTGTGCCCCGGCGTGCGGACGACGTAGTAGCGCTCCTCCATGCCGTAGTAGCGCAGCCGACGAAGAGCGGCGTCCACCTCCGGGTCCGCCGTGATCACGGCGCCACCGTCGCCGTAGGCCCCGAGCACCTTGGTCGGGTAGAAGGAGAACCCGGCCGCGGCTCCCCAGGTGCCGGCCAGCCGGCCCTCGCGGCGGGCGCCGTGCGCCTGCGCGCAGTCCTCGAAGACCAGCAGCCCGTGCCGGTCCGCGACCGCCTGCAATGCCGTCATGTCGACGCACTGGCCGTACAGATGCACCGGGAGCAGACACTTCGTGCGCGGCGTGACAGCGGCCGACACCTGCTCCACGTCCATCAGATAGGTCTCGGGGTCGACGTCGACGAAGACCGGCGTGGCCCCCACGGAGTCGATGGCGACCACCGTCGGCGCCGCGGTGTTCGACACGGTGACGACCTCGTCGCCGGGGCCGACCCCGATCGCCTGGAGCCCCAGCTTGATGGCGTTGGTGCCGTTGTCGACCCCCACCGCGTGTCCGATGCCGTGGTAGGCGGCGAACTCCTCCTCGAATCCGCGTCCGCTGGCGCCGAGCACGAGTTGACCGGAACGCAGCACCGTCTCGATCGCGTCATGGATGTCGTCCCGCTCGTTGTCGTACTCGCGCAGGTAGTCCCATACGTATGTGGTCATGGGTGAGTCACTGTCTCCGCTCGTCTCGGGTGCGCCCGGCTCCGGGTCTACTGCCGTACGCCGACGAACAGACCGCGGCCGGTCGGGTCGCCGGGGAGGTACTCGACGGTGCAGCCGGCGTCGGTGAACGCCGCGGTGTACTCGTCCTTGGTGAAGAGGGTGAGCACGTCGATCTCGGTGAACTCCCGGATGCCGGACCGGTCGCCGACCAGGAAGCGCACCTCCATCCGGGTCGCGCGGCCCTGGAGGGTCGAGTGCGATATCCGGGCCACGGTACGGCCGTTCTCCCGGCCGAGGTCACCGGCGACATAGCCCTCCACATGGTTCTCGGGGAACCACCAGGGCTCGATGACGAGGACCCCGCCGGGCCGCAGATGCCGGGCCATCGACCGCACCGCGTCCCGTAGTTCGGGCACCGTGCCCAGATAGCCGATGGCGCAGAACATGCACACCACGGCGTCGAAGGAACGGCCCAGGTCGAAGTCGCGCATGTCGCCGGGGTGCACGGTCACCTCAGGCAGCCGGTGATGCGCCAGCTCCCGCATGGGCTCCGCGATCTCCAGACCCTCGGTGTGCCCGAACAGCTTGCCGAAGGTCTGAAGATGCGCCCCGGTGCCGCACGCCACGTCGAGCAGGGCATCCGCCTCGGGGCAGCGCGCCCGCACCAGCTCCGTGACCTGGGCGGCCTCCGCCGGCCAGTCCTTGCCCCGGCTGCGGTAGAAGATCTCGTAGACCTCCGCCAGCTCCTGTCCGTACATGTGCTCTCCCGTCGCTGTCGGTGCGGGGCCGTCCGGTCACTCGTCGACCACGGCGACGGCCCTGGTCCAGCCCGCGCCGGCGCCCGCGATCTTCACGGGGAAGCACACGACGGTGAACCCGTGCGGCGCGGGCAGGGCGTCCAGGTTCGCCAGTCGCTCGATCTGGCAGTACTCCCGGTCACGGCCCGCGAAGTGGGCCGGCCACAACACCGAACGGTCACCCGTGCGTCGGTACCGCTCGATGATGTCGGTGAACGGCGCGTCCAGGCTGAACGCGTCCGTTCCGATCACCCGCACACCGAGGTCCAGCAGCAGATGCACGGCCGGCCCGTCCAGCCCGGCGAACTCGGTGAAGTACTCAGGGGCGCCCGACCGCGCGGCGGCGCCGGTGTGCAGCAGGACGATGTCCAGCGGGGCCGGGGCGCGCCCGATCCGCTCGAACTCCTTCTCCAGCCGGTCCGCGCCCACGACACCGGTCGGGGCGTCGGTCAGGTCGAGCACGATCCCCGGACTGCAGAACCACTCCAGCGGCATCCGGTCGATGTGCTTCGGCACGCCGTCGCCGTACCCGGCCCGGGAGCCGTAGTGCGAGGGCGCGTCGACGTGGGTGCCGGTGTGCGAGGTCAGGGTGATCCGGTCGAGCGACAGGAACTCCCCGTCGGGCAGCTCGTCCGGGTCGAACTCGAGCCCGAAGTGCGCCTTCATCTCCGCGCTCATGTGCTCCGCGCCCTGGCGGGGCGTCAGTATCTCGTGCACCACGGGATCCGGTTCGTGGGCCGTGGCGTCCACCGCCGAGGACAGGTCGATCAACCGCACACGGACCTCCCATACCGATGCCGGCCGTTCACTTCGACGCGTCAGATCGTGCTGGGCGGCAACGGAGAAGCGCTCAAACCTCACTCGCCTCCCGCCCGCCGCGTTCGAGCCGATGTCGAAGGGCGTCGGGGATCGTTCGCGGATGCCGCCGTACGGATGCGGACGGCACGAGCGTGAGGAGGACGCGGTGGCAATGCCGGTGGGAACCTCGTCGTCGGTCGGGTTGCTCCATGCCGAAGTGCAGCAGTTCTACGCCCGCCACATGCATCTGCTGGACGCCGGGGACGGCGAGGGCTGGGCGCGGACGTTCACCGAGAACGGCTCGTTCGCGCCGCCCTCGCTGCCCGAACCCGTCGTCGGCCGCGAAGCGCTGGCCGCCGGCGTCAACAAGGCCGCCGCGGCCCTCGCCGAGGCCGGGGAGGTGCACCGTCACCTGCTCAGCATGGTCGCGGTCGAGGAGCGGGCGGACGGCACGCTCGGCGTGCGGTCGTACGCACAGATCGTCGCCACGCCCCGGGGCGGCAGCCCCCGGCTCCATCTGATGTGCGTGTGCGAGGACGTACTGGAGCGGGTGGACGGCGAACTCAAGGTGCGCGAACGCCGGGTCACCCGTGACGACCTCCACCCGTGAGGTCCTCACGAGCCGGGACCGCAGCGGTCCCGCCGACGCCCGGACAGGGAGGGGAACGCCGTGCTGAGCCCGCGTGACCCGGAACGGCCCGGCACGGTCGCCGTGCTGGGGGTGACCGGAGGCATCGGACGACAGGTGAGCGCGGTGTTCTCGCGCGCGGGACACAAAGTCCTCGGGGTAGCGCGACAGCACGCCCCGCACGCCGCCGGGCACCCGTTCGTCGCGCTGGACCTGGCCGCCGCGGACCCGCCGGAGATCGCCGGACTGCTCGCCGCCTGGCACGTGGACGTCGTGGTCAACGCCACCGGCGGCTGGGCGGTGACCGAGGAGGGCATGCACCGCGCCCATGTGCGGCTGGTGGACCGGCTGCTCGCCGCGGTCGCCACGCTGCCCGACCGCCCGCGCGTCGTGCACATCGGCAGCATCCACGAGTACGGCTTCGTGCCGCCCGGCACCAGCATCGACGAGACCTGGCCACCGCAGCCCAGCACGCCGTACGCCCGGACGAAGCTGGCCGGGTCACAGGCCGTGCTGGAGGCCGCCCGTGCCGGGGACGTCGACGGCGTGGTGCTGCGCGCGGTCAATGTGTGCGGTCCGTACCCGTCGGAGGCCAGCTTCCTGGGCACCCTGCTGCGGCGGTTGCGCGGCCTGTCCGAAGGGGAGCGGCTGGAACTGATGATCGCGGACGCCGCCCGCGACTACATCGACGTACGGGATGTGGCCTCGGCGGTGCTACGGGCCGCGGAGGCGGCGGACCGCGGCGCGGTGTTCAACATCGGGCGGGGCCGGGCGCCGACGATGCGTGAGCTGGTCACCGACCTGGTCGAGGTCGCCGGCTTCCCGCCCGGGACGATCGAGGAGACGGGCGGATCGGTGGAGAGCAAGGGCGGGGGCTGGACCGAGGCCGACATCCGGCTGGCGCAGGAGGTGCTCGGCTGGCGTCCGGAGATCGGTCTGCGCGACTCCCTGCGCGACATGTGGGAGGCGGCGGGCTGAGCGCCCCGAACGAGGGGGTGGACCGAGCCCGTTCGGGCCTTCCCTTTCCCTTCCCCCTTCCCCCTTCCCCTTCTTCGCCTTGTCTCTCTCCTCATCTCCATCTCCTCACGTCCTCTTCCCCACGAGCCGAAAGGTACGTGCCATGAGTGAACTCACCCTGCCGGTGCTGGTCGACATATTCCGGGAGTGCGCCGGCGAGTCCGCGGTCATCGAGGAGAACGGCCGCGCCGGCGCGGATGTCGGCGACATCGAGCTGAACGACCTCGGATACGACTCACTCGCCCTGCTGGAGGCGATCAGTCAGGTCGAGCGGAAGTACTCGATCGGCATGCCGGACGCGGAGGGCCGCATCCGGACGCTGAACCAGTTCCTCGAACAGGCCAACGAGCAACTGGCCCGGCGGCCCTGAACCCCGACGGGCTCAGCCGGCGGACCGGACGCCGACGAAGAGACCCCGGCCGGCCGGCTCCACGGGGAGGTAGTCGACTCCGAAACCGGCGGCCGTGAACGCCGACTCGTACTGCTCCCGGGAGAACAGGCCGATGAGATGCGTCTCATGGAAGTGCCGCACCCCTGACTCGGGGTCGGCGACCAGATAGTGCACGTTCATCCGGGACGCCGCCCCCTCGCGCACCGAGTGGGACACCCGGGACAGGACTCGTTCCCCGACGGACACCGTGCCGCCCGCGACATAGCCGTCCCGGTACGTCTCGGGGAACCACCACGGGTCGACGGCCAGCACGCCGCCGGGCGTCAGATGGCGCACGAACCGGCGCAGCGCCTCGACAAGTGCCGACTCGGTGAGCAGATAGCCGATCGAGCCGAACATGCAGGTGATGACGTCATAGGTGCGGCCGAGATCGAAGTCCCGCATGTCGCCGACGTGCACGTCGGCATGCGGCAGCGCCGCCCGGGCGCAGCGGGCCATGGGCTCCGACAGCTCCAGCCCGGCCACCTCGTCGAACAGCTCGTCGAAGCACCGGAGATGCGCCCCGGTGCCACAGGCCACGTCGAGCAGGGTGGCGGCGTCCGGACGGTGCTTGCGCACCTGCCGCTCCACCTCGGCCGCCTCCCGCTGATAGTCCTTGCCACGGCCGCGGTGGATCAGCTCGTAGATCTCGGCGAGTTCGGCTCCGTACACGGTGACCTCATTCGATCGCGCCCGACAGGGCGGGGGTGGCGGAGGCACCGATCGTCGGGCGGCCTGCTAGAGGAACGCCGGAGACCGGCTGGACGCACGGGGCCGCGCCGCCCGTGAGGGCAGCCGGTCCCGCTGTCGAGCGGGGTTCGAATCCGGCCTGCCAGGGTCGGGGCGACCACCCACCCGCGGCACAGGTTGGAGTCCCAGCGTGAGCACAGGCGTGAGCACAGGCCGGACCACCGGCGAGCAGCAGCCGGGCAGGGCGTTCGGCGGTCCGAACGGGGCGGCCGACGGCAGTGGTGCGGGCGCCGCGCTCTCCGGCGAGGTCGCCGCACTGCTGGACGAACTGCGCCGCTATCTGACGTCCGCGCCCCAGCTCAGCCTGCCGCCGCGGGCGTTCACCTCGCCGGAGCTGTACGAACTGGAACGCACCCGGGTCTTCGGGCGCTCCTGGGTACTGGTCGCCCACCGCGACGAACTCGCCGAGCCGAACAGCTATGTGTCGGTCGACATCGCCGGTGAACCGGTGGTGATCACCCGGGACGCGGACGGGGCGCTGCACGCCATGTCACCGATCTGCCGGCACCGGATGATGCCCCTCGTGACGCCCGGCACCGCGGGCCGGGCGGAGTCCTTCACCTGCTCGTACCACCTGTGGCGGTACGGGCTCGACGGGCGGCTCATCGGCGCGACCCATATGCGCAAGAACCCGGAGTTCGATCCGCGCAGCTGCCGGCTGCCCGCCTTCGCGGTGGAGGAGTGGCACGGCCTCGTCTACGTGAACCTCGACGCCTCCGCCGCCCCGCTCGCGCCCGAGCTGAGCAAGGTCTCCGACGACCTGGCCAACTACCGGCTGGACGACATGGCACAGCTCGGGTCCTGGAGCGAGGAGTGGGCCTGCAACTGGAAGGTCGCCGTCGAGAACGCCCACGAGAACTACCACGTCATGGGGTTCCACCCCGAGACCCTCCAGCCGTCGACGCCCGGCGGGTCCGACACGGACGTACGGGTGGACTCGCCGTGGGCCCTGCGCATGCTGATCCCGTTCACCACACCGCAGGAGGCCTACTCCCTACCGCTGACCGACGCGGAGAAGGCCCATCTGTACGGCTTCTTCGTCTTCCCCGCGGCGAGTCTGGCGGCGGCCGGCGAGATGGTGATCTGGCTCAGCCTCGTGCCGCGCACGATCGACCGGACCCAGGTCCGCGGCGGCATCCTGGTGCCGCGCGCCGCGCTGGAGAGCGCCGACCTCGACGAGATGCGCCGGCAGGCCGAGTCGTACGCCGGAATGATCAACACTGAGGACCGCAATGGCCTGGAGGCCGTGCAGCGCGCGGTCGGGTCACGATTCGCGGCCCGCGGTCATCTGAGCCCCAAGGAACCCGGCGTCGTGGCCTTCTACCAGAGCCTGGCCAGGGCGCTGCTGCGCGGCGACGACGACTGGCCGGGCGGACTGTGACCGCTGCCGTCATCCGTCGGGCCGGGCGCGTCATGACGATCGTCATCCGTCGGGCCGGCGCGTCATGACGACCGCTCCTCGGCCACTCCGCCCCGTTACCCCTCGGCTACTCCGCTACTCCGCTACTCAAGGAAGTGGGCTTCCATCATGCTCAGTTGTCGGATCTGCGGCGGTCGGCTGCACGAGTTCATGGACTTCGGACAGCAGCCGCTCTCCAGCGGGCTCCTCGAACCCGAGTACCTCGGCGACGAGTTCTTCTTCCGGCTGGCGGTCGGTGTCTGCGGTGAGTGCACCATGGTCCAGCTCACCGAGGAAGTGCCGCGCCACCTGATGTTCAACAGCCACTACCCGTACCTGTCGTCCGGGTCCTCCGTGATGCGCAAGCACTTCGAGGGGACCGCGCAGCACTTCCTGGAGACCGAACTCACCGGCCGGGACGCCTTCCTGGTCGAGCTGGGCTGCAACGACGGTGTGATGCTGCGGGCCCTGGCCGAGGCCGGGATCCGGCACCTGGGGGTCGAGCCTTCGCAGAGCGTGGCCGACCTCGCGCGCCGCCAGGGCATCCGGGTCACCACCGAGTTCTTCCAGGCGTCGACGGCGGCCGACATCCGCAAGGCCGAGGGACAGGCCGAGGTCATCTACGCGGCCAACACGATCTGCCACATCCCCTACCTGGACTCGATCTTCCAGGGCGTGGACGTGCTGCTGTCGCCGGACGGCGTGTTCGTCTTCGAGGACCCCTACCTCGCCGACATCGTCGACCTCGCCTCCTTCGACCAGATCTACGACGAGCACTACTACTTCTTCTCCGTCTCCTCCGTGAGCGCGATGGCCGAACGGTTCGGCTTCCAGCTGGTCGACGTGGAGCGGCTGCCCGTGCACGGCGGCGAGGTCCGGTACACCATCGCCCGCGCGGGCCGGCGCACCCCGTCGCCCGCGGTCGCCGAGCTGCTGGAGCAGGAGCGCAGCCGTGGGCTGTCGGACCTCGAGACCCTCCAGGGCTTCGTACGGCGGGTGGAGCACGCCCGCGACGAACTGGTCTCCCTGCTGCGCAGGCTCCGTGCGGAGGGGCGGACGGTCGTCGGCTACGGCGCCACCGCGAAGAGCGCCACCGTCGCCAACTACTGCGGCATCGGGCCGGACCTGATCTCGTTCATCTCCGACACCACCCCGAACAAACAGGGCCGGCTGACACCGGGCTCGCACATCCCGGTGCGCTCCCGGGAGGAGTTCGAGAACCCGTACCCCGACTACGCCGTGCTGTTCGCCTGGAACCACGCCGAGGAGATCATCGCCAAGGAGCAGCAGTTCCGGGACTCGGGCGGCAAATGGATCGTCTACGTCCCCGACGTCCGGGTGGTGTGAGCGCCCCGCGCCGAGCAGTGCCCCGCCCCGCCCCGACCACGTCAGCCGACGAAGGGTGCCCGATGCGCGTCCTGTTCACCACACACACCGCGAAGTCCCATCTGTTCGCACAGGTCACGCTGGCGTGGGCACTGCGGGCCGCCGGCCACGAGGTCCAGGTGGCCGGCCAGCCCGATCTCGCCGAGGACATCAAGGGCACCGGACTGACCGCGGTGGCGGCCGGTGCGGCCCTGGACCTGGCCGCGCAGATGGACTCCTACCAGCAGCACGAAGGGCCGGACGGGCCCGGCGAGACCTCCGGGACCGGCGCCTGGGAGGAGACCGCCGACGCCCACGGCTCTGATCCCGGCGCATGGGACGAGTCCGGCGGCGCGGACGACTACCGGGCCATGGCCGAGCGGTTCGAGTACTGGACGGATATGACGGAGATCCGTCCGGAGAAGCTGTCCTACCCGTACATGCACGGTGTCTTCACCGCCATGACCACGCATGTCTTCCAGCAGTACTCGGCACCCGCCATGGTGGACGACCTGGTGCGTCACGCCCGTTGGTGGCGGCCCGACCTGGTCGTCTGGGATCCGCTGACCTTCGCGGGGCCGATCGCCGCGCGGGCCGTCGGGGCGGCGCATGTGCGGCTTCTGTTCGGACTCGACCTCATCGGCCGGATGCGCGAGTCCTACCTCGACGCGGTACGCCGGCTGCCCCCCGGGCAGCGGGAGGACCCGATGGAGGAGTGGCTTGGCTGGACGATGCGGCAGTACGGCGGGGAGTTCGGCGAGGACCTCGTGGTCGGGCAGCGCACCATCGACCCGCTGCCCCCCTCGCTGCGCTTCCCCGTCCGGCTGGAGCACATACCGATGAGGGTCGTCACCCACAACGGCAGCTCGGTCCTCCCGGACTGGCTGCGCGAGCCGGTGGCAGGCAGGCGGATCTGTCTGACGCTCGGCGTCTCGCACCGCGAGCTGCTCGGCGCCGACCGGCTGCCGCTCGGCGAGGTGCTCGCGGCCGTGGCCGCACTGGACGTCGAGGTGGTGGCCACCCTGAACAAGGCCCAGCTCGCGTCCGTCGGCACCGTGCCGGACAACGTGCGCGTCGTGGACTTCGTGCCGCTTCAGGCCCTGCTGCCCAGCTGCTCCGCGGTGATCCACCACGGCGGCGCCGGCACCTTCAACACCGCGCTGAGCTGCGGCGTGCCCCAGCTCATCCTGCCCGACGGGGTGTGGGACACCGACCACAAGGCGCGTCTGCTCCAGGAACGCGGAGCCGGACTGCGCGTGGCGCGGCCCGAACTCGCCGACGCGGGAACGCTGCGCACGATGCTCACCCGGCTCCTGGAGGAGCCGTCCTTCGCCGACGCGGCCGTCCGGCTGAGCCGGGAGTCGAGGGACATGCCGGCGCCCAGCGCCGTCGTACCGGTCCTCGAAGAACTCGTAGAGGCCGGCCGGCGGGAAGCCGGGGCGCCGCCCGGACACCGCTGACCACACCAGCACACCGGGTCACCGCCGAGTGACCCGCGAATCACCCAAGAGCCCATGACGAAACGGGGGACGGACAGTGAAGGACTTCTCGCGCCGCGGCTTTCTCGCGGGCGGCGCCGCGGCCGGGGGTGCCGTGGCACTGGGCGGAGCCGGTACGGCCCACGCGGCGCCGGCCCGGGCCGGTGACTGCCTGCCGGGGCCCCCGGCCAAGAACATCCGCCCCGACGATCCCCGGTATGCGGAGCTGATCGAAAGAGGCTACAACGGGCGCTTCTCCGCGCGGCCGGAGTCCGTACGCCTCGTCCACCGGGCCGACCACGTGGTCGACGCGGTCGACGACGCCCTGCGCTCGGACCGGCGCATCGTCGTGCGCAGCGGCGGACACTGCTTCGAGGACTTCGTCGACAACCCGGACGTCCAGATGGTCGTCGACGTCTCCGAGATGAAGTCCGTCTCCCACGACCCCCGGCACCGCGCCTTCGCCATCGAGTCCGGCGCGACCCTCGGCGAGGTGTACCGCACCCTGTACCTCGGCTGGGGCGTGACCGTACCGGGCGGCGCGTGCCCCAGCGTCGGCGCCGGAGGACATATCGCCGGCGGCGGATACGGCGGGCTGTCGCGGCATCACGGCTTCGTCGCCGACCATCTGTACGGCGTCGAGGTGGTCGTCGCCGACCGGGCCGGCCGGGCCCGCCTGGTGGTGGCCACCCGTGACCCGGACGACCCCCACCACGACCTGTGGTGGGCCCACACCGGCGGGGGCGGCGGGAACTTCGGCATCGTCACCCGCTATCTGATGCGCTCCCCGGGCGCCCGCGGCAACGACCCCACGACCCTGCTGCCCAGGCCCCCGGCGACGCTGCGTTCCGTCACCCTCGGCTGGGCCTGGGCGGACATGACCGAGACCGCGTTCGTACGGATCCTGCGCAACCACGGTGCCTGGCACGAGAAGGAGTCCGGCACCGGATCCCGCTACGCACCGCTCAGCAGCTGGCTCATCCTCAACCACAAGGCGAGCGGACGCTTCACCCTCGTGGCCAACGTGGACGGCTCCCTGCCGCACGGCAAGAAGCTGCTCGACGAGTACGTCACGGCGATCACCGCGGACACCGGGGTCCGCCCGGACATCGAGGAGTCGACCGCGCTGTGGATGAAGTCCACCCTGACCGTCGACCCGTACGCCGGCGGCAGATACCCCTTCAAGTCCAAGGCGGCGCTTCTGCGCAAGCCCTGGACCGAGGCGCAGATCCGCACCCTGCACCGCCATCTGACCCGGGGCGGCGACGAGCACCAGGCGTCGGCCGTGTACCTGTCCACGCTGGGTGGCATGATCAACGAGGTACCGGCCGCGGCGACAGCGATCCCGCACCGCGACAGCCTGTTCAGCGCCACCTACGAGACCTCGTGGTGGCCCGGGATCTCCGGCGAGGCACAACTGGCCTGGGTGCGTGAGCTGTACCGGGACGTCTACGCCGACACCGGTGGCGTGCCCGTGCCCGGCGCCGCGAACGGCGGGGCCTACATCAACTACCCGGACGCCGACCTGATCGACCCGCGCTGGAACACCTCCGGGGTGCCCTGGCACACCTTCTACTACCGGGACAACTACCCGAGGCTTCAGCGGATCAAGGCGCGCTGGGACCCCGCGAACGTCTTCCGCCACGCCATGTCGGTGCGGCCGGCCCGCCGCTGACACACGGCCGGCGCCCGGGCCGCGGGCGCCGGCCGTACGTCATCCCAGCGACTCCAGCCGCTCGACGACCGCGGCGGGCGCCGGCATCGCCGCCGTCTCCTCACGCACCTCGGCCGCGGCGGCCCGCATGCCCTCGTCCGCCAGCAGGGCCTGGAACTGCGCCGCGCCGACCGTCTCGGGGGAGGCAGCGATCGCGATGCCCCGGGCGACGAGTGCCTGCTCGTTGTCCTTCTGGTCCGGGCTGAGCGCCATCACGCACTGGGGCACGCCCAGGGCCATCGCGACGGCCGAGGTGCCGGAGCCGCCGTGGTGGATCAGCCCCTGGCAGGTCCTCAGCAGTGGCCCCAGCGCGAGCCAGTCCACCGTCCGCACATTGGCCGGCAGCTCACCCAGCAGTGCCGGGTCGCCGCCGCCGAGGGTGACGACGAACTCCGCGTCCACGTCCGCCGCCGCGGCCACCAGCGGGGCCAGCATGGCCAGGCCGCCCCACAGACCGGCGATCGACCCCAGGGTGACGGCGATCCTCGGCCGCGGCGCCGGATCCAGCAGCCAGCCGGGCAGCTCGCCGTTGCCGTTGAAGGGCACATAGCGGAACGGCACGTCACCGTCCCCGCGCACCTGCTCGGGAAGCAGGTCCAGCAGGCTGGACGGCATCGAGTTGAGGCGGAAGCCGGCCGCCGGCTCCGGCGCGACACCGTGCCGGCGATAGTCCTCCTTCATGTGGTCGCGCAGCAGTCCGTCGATGCGCGGTGCGCTGTCCGCCGGCCCGGTCACCACCGGCACGGCCGGCACCCCGAGCACCCCGGCCGCCAGCGGCCCCGCTCCCTGGAGCGGTGAGTGGACGATCAGGTCCGCGGACCAGGCACGGGCGACCTCCACCACCCGGTCGACGGTGACACCCGAGACCCTGGCGAAGAGCTCGGCGACGAACTCGTCACCGCCGTCGACGCTGAAGTCGATCTCCTCGGGCCGGAACACCGTCGCATAGTCGAGCCCGGGGGTCACATCGATGACGTTGACGCCCGCCGCGGCCACGGAGTCGACGTCACCGCCCTGGGCGAACAGCACGTCGTGACCGGCCGCGGTCAGCGCGTGCGCCAGGGGCACGGACGGGAAGATGTGCCCCCGCCCTGGGGAGTTGACGAACAGTACGCGCATGGGAACTCCTCGCCTCGCGAGAGGGACGGGGTGGAGACCTCACCCTTGCCCGGTCCCCTTGAGGGCGCACGGAGCCTTGTTGAACAGCCGCCCGAGAGGGCCTCGGCCGCCGTCCGAGGGCTCTCGAGCGTCCTTCGACATCCGGCTGCCAGGGTCGATGCCCCCAGCGAGCCGAAGGACTGTCTTGTCAGATGGAGATCATCGGGAACGGGTTCCTCGCACGACATCTCGCCCCGCTCGCGCCGGCACACCCCGAAGCGACCGTCCTGGCCGCGGGAGTGCCCACGCACCCGCTGCCCGACGCCGCGCACCGACGTGAGACGAGGCTCGTCGAGGACACGATCCGGCACTGTCTGCGGCAGGAGCGGATGCTGGTGTTCTTCTCCACCGTCAGCATGTACGGCGGCCCCGGCGGCCCGGGTGACGAGGACGGCCCGCAGGTCGCCTCCACCCGCTACGGCCAGCACAAGCTGGACCTCGAACGGATGATCAAGGCTTCCGGGGTGCGCCATCTCGTCCTGCGGCTCGGCTACGTGGCCGGACCGGACGAGCCCCCCTTCCGCCTGCTCGCCGCGCTGATCAGCCAGGTGCGGGCCGGCCGGGTGCGCGTCCAGCGCGGGGCGCGCCGGGACATGGTGCACGTGGCGGACTTCACCACCGTGCTGGACGCCCTGCTGCGGACCGGCGTGCGCGACGAGACCGTGAACCTCGCCTCGGGGGACTGCGTGGAGGTCGCCACCATCGTGCGGCATCTCGAACGCCGGCTCGGCACCAGGGCCGAATGGCAGGTCACCGGCGACAGCGTCGAGCACTGCCCCCGCGTCAGCAGACTTAGGCGGCTGGTGCCCGAGGTGGACCGGCTGGGGTTCGGGCCGGGGTACCACCGCAGAGCCATCGACCGATATCTGGCGGCCGTACGCCCCGCCGACGTCATCCGGACGGAAAGGACGCAAAGGCCATGACGGATCAGGCCGACGGCACGGCCGTCACCACGGCGGGACTCCTCGCCGAGCCGCTCACCCCCGAGGGCCGGGCCCTGCTGGACGTACTGGACAGGCATCTGCCGGGCATGGCGTCCGACGCGACCGAGCACGACCGGGTCGGTACCTTCCCGCTGGACACCGTCCGGCGCCTGGCTGACGACGGCGTACTCGGCGCGACCGTGCCGCGCGAGTTCGGCGGACTGGGCGTGAGCAGCGTCCACGACGTGTGCCTCGCGGTGAAGCGGATCGCCGAGGCCGACGCGTCCGTCGCGCTGTCGCTGCACATGCAGTTCAGCCGCGGGATCACCATGTCGTACGAACGCGAGCACGGCACCGACACCGGACGCGCCCTGGCCGAGCGCCTGTTGCGGCTGATGGGTACGCAGGGCGCGCTGATCAGCGGTGCCCTCAAGGACGCCGGCGGCATCACGGAGCTGGTGCCCGCGGCGGACGGCGGCTGGCGGCTGACCGGCCGCAAGATCCTGGTCAGCATGGCCCCGTTCGCCAGCCACTTCGTCGTCGCGGCGCAGACCCGGCCCGCCTCCGGACCGCCACGGCTGGCCTCCGCCTTCCTGCCCGCCGACGCGCCCGGACTGAAGGCGCCGGACAACTGGAACGGCATGGGCATGCGGGCCTCGGCCAGCACGGAGGTCGTCTTCCAGGACTGCCCGGTCCCCGCCACCGACGTCTTCCTGCGCGGACCGGTCGGCGTGCGCAACGACGCCGCGATGGCCGGCCAGACCGTCAGCTCCATCGGACTGCTCGGCGTGTACGCGGGCATCGCCCAGGCGGCCCGTGACTTCGCCGTCGCCGCGGTCGCCCGGCGCGGTGAACAGCCGGCCGCCGCGGTCCGCACCCTGGTCGCCGAACTCGACGTGAAGCTCTACACGCTGCGCACGGCGCTGGCGGCGGCCCTGACCAACGCCGACCGTCACGCGCGGCGTACGACGGACGACCCGGACGAGCGCGGCCGGCTGATGATGGCGCCCTTCCAGTACGCGAAGCTCGTCGTCAACCGGACCGCGGCGGCTGTCGTCGAGGACTGCATGACACTGGTGGGCGGCGCCTCCTTCAGCGCCCACCACCCGCTGTCCCGCCACTACCGCGACGTCCGCGCCGGCTGGTTCATGCAGCCCTTCACCTACGCCGACGCCGTGGACCACCTCAGCGCGTACGCGCTCGGCACCGACGCGGAAGGCGGCCGGGCATGAGCGGGACGAACGGCACGACGGACGAAGGACACGGCGGCACGGCGGACGAGCGGCCGGTAGACGCCCTGGTGCGCATGTCCAACCTGGTCACCCCCATGGCCCTGCGGGTCGCGGCCACCCTGCGGCTGGTCGACCATCTGCGCGCCGGCACGACGAGCGCCGACGCCCTCGCCGAGGCCACCGGGGCGGACCCGGACGCGCTGTCGCGGCTGATGCGGCACCTGGCCGCCGCCGGTGTCCTCGAGGAGACCCGGCCCGGGCACTACGGGCCGACCCGGGTCGGAGAGCTGCTCGCCGACGGCCATCCGGCACGGCAGCGCTCCTGGCTCGACCTGGACCAGGCCGTCGGGCGCGCCGACCTGACCTTCCTCCACCTGCTGGAGGCGGTCCGCACCGGGCGGCCCCAGTACGAAGGCCACTACGGCAAGCCGTTCTGGACCGACCTGTCCGACGACGACGCCCTCGGCGCCTCGTTCGACGCCCTGATGACCACACGGGAGGACGCCGCGTTCGCCGCGCCCGTCGCCGCGTACGACTGGAGCCGGGCACGGCAGGTGCTCGACGTGGGCGGGGCGCCGGGCGGCCTGCTCACGGCCATCCTGCGAGCCGCGCCCGAGGCCCACGGCACCCTGCTGGACCTGCCGGGCGCGGCCGGCCGGGCGCGCGAGCGCATCGCGGAGGCCGGCCTGGGCGATCGCGTCGACGTCGTCGCCGGCGACTTCTTCGACGAACTGCCGGTCTCCGCCGACGTAGTCCTGCTGTCGTTCGTCCTGCTGAACTGGTCCGATCCCGAGGCGCTGCGGATCCTGGCACGCTGCCGTGCCGCGCTGCGGCCGGGCGGCCGGATCGTCCTGCTGGAGCGGGCCGAGGCGCCGGCCGGCGGGACACGGACCTCGGACCTGTACTTCAGCGTGCTCGACATGCGCATGCTGGTCTTCCTCGGCGGCCGGGTGCGCACCGACGACGAGTGGTACCGGCTGGCCGACGCCGCCGGACTCGACGTCGTCTCCAAGACCGGGCCCCTGGTCTCGCCCAACGTGCCCCTGGACTCCTGCCTGTGGGAGCTGGCCCCGCGCTGAGCGCGGCCCGCCGGCCACGATCCGCCGTCCACCACGACCGTCGATCCACGGAACCCATGGTTCCCCGAGCCGAGAGGTATGCCGCAGTGACACAACGCGTCGTCACATCGAAGGACGTCGAGCTGTGGAGCGAGGACTTCGGCGACCCGGCCGATCCCACCCTGCTCCTGGTCGCGGGGGGAAACCTCACCGCGCTGAGCTGGCCCGCCGAGTTCGTCGAACTGCTCGTCGCCGGCGGGCTCCATGTCATCCGCTACGACCACTGGGGCGTGGGCCGCTCCACCGGCTGGGACCCCGCCGAACGACCGTACGGCTATCTCCAGCTGGCCGCCGACGCGGTGGCGGTGCTCGACGGCTGGGGCGTCGAACGGGCCCACTTCGTCGGCATGTCCATGGGCGCGGTCCTGTGCCAGCTGGTCGCGCTGGACCACCCGCAGCGGATGCTGAGCATGTCGATGATGCTCAGCGGAGCGCTCGACGTGGACTTCCCCGGCAACATCCGCCGTGCCATGACCGGGGAGCCCTCGGCCGACGGACTGCCTCTGCCGCAGGAACGGTTCCTGAAGGCGCTCGCCGTCATGAACGAGGACGCGGCGGGCCCGGAGGCGGAGCTGGACCGCCGGATACGCCGGTGGAAGCTGTTCTCCGGGGACGAAGTCCCCTTCGGCGAGGCCGACTTCCGGCGCTGGGAACAGCAGGCGATCGACCACTCGGGGTCGTTGACCGAGCCGCAGGCGCACTACGCGGTGCAGCCGCCGCCTCGCGAGCGGGCCCCCGAACTGCGGGACGTCCGGGTGCCCACGCAGGTGATCCAGGCGATGCAGGACCCGATCGCCCCGCCGCCGCACGGCCGCCATCTCGCCGATCAGATCCCCGGCACGGAACTGGTGGAGATCGAGCACATGGGCCATGCCCTGCCGGCCGCGGTCCACCGCCCCGTCACCGAGGCCCTGCTGCGCCACGTCCGACGGCACGGGTGACGGCATGGGTGACGCCACGGGTGACGGCAGATCAGGGCGGTCGCGGCGGTCCGGGCGGCCGGGGCCGGTTCAGGCCGGCAGGTCGAAGCGGGGCTCT
Source organism: Streptomyces sp. M41 (assembly GCF_043673425.1). Classification (NCBI taxonomy): domain Bacteria; kingdom Bacillati; phylum Actinomycetota; class Actinomycetes; order Kitasatosporales; family Streptomycetaceae; genus Streptomyces; species Streptomyces sp. M41. The sequence continues at coordinate 56,212 of NZ_JBIMKE010000022.1, forward strand.
CCCGTTCGGGTGCGCTTGACCTCGTAGAAACCCGGGACGGAGGCCATCAGCAGGAAGCCGTCCCACAGCTGTCCGGCCGTCTCCCCGGTGGGTGCGGGGGAGACGACCGGACCGAAGAAGCCGACCCGTTCGCCATCGGGTCCGGCGACCGACACCACCGGGGTGCCGATGTCACCGCCGGCCATGGCGATGGCCTGAGCGTGCGAGGACCGCACGGCCTCGTCGTACTCGGTCGATTCGGCGACCTCCGCGAGGGACTGAGGCAGCCCGGCGTCCGCCAGGGCCCCCGCGAGGTTCCCCCAGTCGCCCTGGAGGTGGAAGCGGGTCCCCATCGCCGTGAACAGGTCACCGAGCGCCTGCCCGCCGAACCGCTCCTCCACCGCGGCACACACCCGCACCGGCGCCCACATGTAGTCCTCCCACTCGCCCTCGGGGTTGTCGTCCCGGTGCTCGTTGAGCACCGACAGACTCATCACCCGCCAGCGGACGGTCACCGGCCGCACCTTGGCGACCTCCACCATCCAGCGCGAGGCGATCCACGTGTACGGGCAGACGGGGTCGAACCAGAAGTCGACGGTCCGTGCTTCGGTCATCGATCGGCTCCTTGCACAGTGCGTTCCTAGCGGCGCCAGCCGTCCGGCTCGGGCCAGGGCTCACCGAGCTGCCGGTAGGTGCTCTGGTACTCGGGCCAGTCCCGGTGGTCCCTGATCCGGCCGTCGACCAGGCGCAGCAGATGGATCTGCTCCCCGGCGAACCGGCGGCCGGTGGGTGCGAAGCCCACCATGGGGCCGATGTGCCGGCCGTGCAGCACCAGATACGCGCGCACCCAGTCGCCCCGCTCCTCGATCTTGACCTCCTCCAGGTGCGCGTCCTCGGAGAAGGTCATCCGCAGCCACGCTACCGCCTTCGCGAACGCCTCGGGCCCCTCCCCGATGCCGTGCTCGATTGTGGCCGGATTCAGATACTCGGGGTGGATGAACTCGTGGACGTCATCCGTACTGCCCGTGTTGTACGCCTTGATCATCCGCCGTACCGCTTCGACGTTCCGACTCATCGTGCGCCTCCGCTTCTCGGTGTGCTCATCGTCGACGAGCATCCCAACGCCCCGGTCGGCAGCGGATCGACGATGGCTCGATCCGGCGCTCCACGGCTGCTCGAACCCCCGGCCGCCCGCGAACGGCACCGGGTCCAGACGCTGTTGAGCGCGCTGCGAGAGCCGCCGCCCACGTTGGACGACGCCACATCGTCACAGCCCTACGTCGCACGTGAGAAGAGGCGATGAGATGCAGCCCAACGACCTTGATCCCGCCGGGAACGGGGTGGTCACCTTCATCAACAGGTTCACCCTGCACGCCTCGCCGGAGGAGTTCGTCAAGGCCTTCGCCGAGACCGGACGCTTCCTGGCGGACCGGGACGGCTTTCTGCGGTACACCCTGCACCAGCACGCCGAGGACCCCACCCGCTGGATCAACATCGCGCACTGGCGCGACGCGGACGCCTTCCGCGCGGCGGTGGGCGCCCCCTCGTTCCCCCGGCACGCCGCGGCCATACGGGAACTGAGCACCAGTGAGCCCGGCCTGTACGTCCCCCGGCAGCAGGTGTCGGCGGAGCGGGCGGCGACGGAGGGCCAGTGATGGCCACGCCCAGAGGCCGCCGTGTCGTCATCACCGGCATCGGTGTCGTCGCGCCCGGCGCCGTGGGGCGCAAACCCTACTGGGACGCGCTGACCGCAGGGCGGACGGCGACCAGGAGGATCAGCTTCTTCGACCCGGCGCCCTACCGCTCGCAGGTCGCCGCCGAGGTCGACTTCGACCCGCTGCGCGAGGGACTGACCCCGCAGCAGGCCCGGCGCATGGACCGCGCCGCCCAGTTCGCCGTGGTGAGCGCCCGCGAGGGCGTCGCCGACAGCGGGCTGGAGTTCGCGGGGCTGGACCCCGCGCGTACCGGCGTCACCATCGGCAGCGCCGTCGGCTGCACCATGAGCCTCGAGGACGAGTACTCCGTCGTCAGTGACGGCGGGCGGCACTGGCAGGTGGACGACGCCTACGCCGGGCGGCACCTCTTCGACTACTTCGTGCCGAGCTCGATCGCCGCCGAGGTCGCCCGTGACGTCGGCGCCGAGGGCCCCGTGTCGCTGATCTCCACCGGCTGCACCTCGGGGCTTGACTCGGTCGGGCACGCGGTGGAGCTGATCCGGGAGGGCTCGGCGGACGTGATGGTGGCCGGCGCCACCGACGCCCCGATCTCACCGATCACCGTGGCGTGCTTCGACGCGATCAAGGCGACCACCCCCCGCAACGACGAGCCCGCTCACGCCTCGCGGCCCTTCGACCGCACCAGGAACGGCTTCGTCCTCGGCGAGGGCGCCGCCGTCTTCGTCCTGGAGGAGCTGGACCACGCCCGCCGCCGCGACGCCCATGTGTACGCCGAGATCAGCGGATTCGCCTCCCGCTCCAACGCCTTCCACATGACCGGGCTGCGCCCCGACGGCCGGGAGATGGCCGAGGCCATCCGTGTCGCGATGGGACGGGCCGGGGTCGCCCCGCGGGACATCGACTACATCAACGCCCATGGCTCGGGCACCAAGCAGAACGACCGGCACGAGACGGCGGCCTTCAAGCGGACCCTGGGCGACGACGCCTACCGGGTTCCCGTCAGCGGCATCAAGTCGATGATCGGGCACTCCCTCGGCGCGATCGGCTCGCTGGAGATCGCGGCCTGTGCGCTCGCCATCGAGCACGACACCGTCCCGCCCACGGCCAATCTGCACGAGGCCGACCCCGAATGCGACCTGGACTACGTGCCGTTGACGGCACGGGAGCTGCCGGTGGACACGGTGCTCACCGTGGGCAGCGGCTTCGGGGGCTTCCAGAGCGCGATGGTGCTGTGCGGCCCGCAAGGAGCGCGGTCATGAGCGCCACCGCGGTGATCACCGGCATGGGCGTGCTCGCGCCGACCGGTCTGGGAGCGGCCTCCCACTGGAGCAGCACCCTGGCCGGACAGGCCGCGATCGGCCCGGTCAAGAGCTTCGACGCCGGGCGCTACCCCAGCCGGCTGGCCGGTGAGATCGACGGGTTCGACGCGCGGGAGCAGGGCATCCCGAGCCGGCTGCTCCCGCAGACCGACCCGATGACCCGGCTGGCGCTGGTGGCCGCGGAGTGGGCGATCGAGGACGCCGGCGTGGATCCGGCCGCGCTGCCGGAGTACGGCATCGGCGTCGTCACCGCCAGCTCGGCCGGCGGCTTCGCCTTCGGCCACCGCGAACTGCACAACCTCTGGAGCAAGGGACCGGAACACGTCAGCGCCTACCAGTCCTTCGCCTGGTTCTACGCCGTCAACACCGGGCAGATCTCCATCCGGCACGGATTGCGGGGCCCGGGCGGCGTGGTCGTCACCGAGCAGGCCGGCGGCCTGGACGCGCTGGCCAAGGCCCGGCGGCAACTGCGCGACGACGACGTCCGCATGGTGGTGGCGGGCGGCGTCGACGGCTCGCTGTCGCCCTGGGGCTGGGTGGCGCAACTGGCGAGCGGCCGGATCAGCACGGTGGCCGACCCCGAGCGGGCCTATCTGCCCTTCGACCCGGCCGCCTGCGGCCATGTACCCGGTGAGGGCGGCGCGATGTTCGTCCTGGAGTCCGCAAAGGCGGCGCGCGCACGCGGGGTGCGCTCCTGGTACGGGGAGATCGCCGGATACGCGGCCACCTTCGACCCGCCGCCGGGGTCGGGTCGGCCCGCCAATCTGCGACGGGCCGCCGAACTCGCCCTCGGCGAGGCCGACTTGGACCCCGCGGACATCGACGTGGTGTTCGCCGACGCCGCGGGTGTGCCCGAACTCGACCGGGCCGAGGCGGAGGCCATCGGCGCGGTGTTCGGCCCGCACGGCGTACCGGTGACCGCGCCGAAGACGATGACCGGGCGGCTCAGCGCCGGCGGCGCGGCCCTGGACCTGGCGACAGCCGTGCTGTCCATCCGTGACTCAGTGATCCCGCCGACCGCGAACGTGCGGCTGCCCGTGCCCGACTACGGGATCGACCTCGTCCGCACCCCCCGCGAGACACCGGTGTCCGCCGCGCTGGTGCTGGCCCGGGGGCAGGGCGGCTTCAACGCCGCCGCGGTCGTGACCCGACAACGATGAGGAGAGACATGTCCGTTTCAGACGACCGGCACGCCGTCGTCACCGGTGCCACCAGTGGTATCGGACTCGCCGTCACGACCCTGCTCTGCCAGCTCGGGCAGCGGGTGTCCATCTGCGCCCGTGACACCGACAACCTCGAACTCACCGTGGAGCGGCTGCGCGACAAGGGGTACGAGGTCGCCGGCCAGGTGTGCGACGTCCGCTCCACCGAACAGGTCGGCGCGTTCGTCCGGGCCGCCGTCGACCGGTACGGACCGGTGGACGTGCTGGTGAACAACGCCGGCCGCAGCGGGGGAGGCCCCACCGCGCAGATCACCGACGAGCTGTGGCTCGACGTCATCGACACCAACCTCAACAGCGTCCTCCGGGTCACCCGGGAGGCGCTCACCACCGGCGGCATGCTGGAGCGGGGCCGGGGCCGGGTCGTCAACATCGCCTCGACCGGCGGCAAGCAGGGCGTGGTGCTGGGCGCCCCCTACTCCGCGTCCAAGCACGGGGTCGTCGGCTTCACCAAGGCGCTGGGCCTGGAGTTGGCGAAGAGCGGCATCACCGTGAACGCGGTCTGCCCCGGCTATGTGGAGACCCCCATGGCCCAGCGGGTACGGCAGGGCTACGCCGCGGTCTGGGACACCACGGAGGAAGCCGTACTGGAACGGTTCGAGGCGAAGATCCCGCTCGGCAGGTACACCACCCCGGAGGAGGTCGCCGGTCTCGTCGGCTACCTCGTCACCGACCAGGCCGCCCCCGTCACGGCACAGGCGATCAACGTCTGCGGCGGACTGGGCAACTACTGACGGCCCCGCGCGACGACTAGGAGACCGGCAGCATGACGAACACCCACCGAGCCGAGCACCAAATCACCGTGCAGGCCCCCGCGCAGACCGTCTTCGGCCTGATCGCGGACGTCGACGCCTGGCCGGGGGTCTTCCCCCCGACCGTCCATGTGGAGGTACTCGAACGGACCGCGTCGGGCGAGCGCATCCGGATCTGGGCGACCGCCAACGACTCCGTCAAGACCTGGACCTCACGCCGTGTCCTCGACCCGGAGGGCCTGCGGGTGAGCTTCCGCCAGGAGGTGTCCCAGCCGCCGGTCGCCGCCATGGGCGGGGAATGGATCGTCGAGCAGCTGCCGGACTCCGGGACACTGGTCCGTCTCCTCCACGACTTCCGGGCCGTCGACGACGACCCCGAAGGTGTCGAGTGGATCACCCGGGCCATCGACCGCAACAGCGACGCCGAACTCGGCGCGCTCAAGCGGGCCGCGGAAGGCGCCGCCGGCTCCGCCGCCGACGCCCTCGCGTTGCAGTTCGACGACGTGGTGGAGGTGGCCGGCGACCCGGCCGAGGTCTACGACTTCCTCTATGACGCGGGGCGGTGGGACGAGCGGCTACCGCATGTGACCCGGGTCGGGCTCGAGGAGAGCACCCCCGGCCTGCAACTGCTGGAGATGGACACGCTCACCCCGAACGGCGCCGTCCACACGACGAAGTCGGTGCGGGTCTGCTTCCCTTCCACCACCATCGTCTACAAGCAGCTCAGGACCCCGGCGCTGATGACCGTCCACAACGGCCGCTGGCAGATCGAGAAGAGCCCGTCCGGCTGCACCGTCACCTCGACGCACACCGTCGTGCTCAACCCCGAGGCGATCGTCCCGGTCCTCGGCGAGGGCGCCACGGTCGAGGACGCGCGGACCTTCGTCCGGGACGCGCTCGGCCGCAACAGCACCGCGACGATGCACCTCGCCAAGGAGCACGCCGAGCGCTCGGTCCGGGAGCGCTGATGCGGGTCCTGTTCACCACCTTCGGCGCCCGCAACCACGTCCACGCCCAGGTGGCGCTGGCCTGGGCGCTGCGGGTCGCCGGGCACGAGGTCCGGCTCGCCAGCCACCCCGACCTCGGCGAGGTGATCGCCCGCACCGGTCTGACCGCGGTCCCGGTGGGCCGTGAGCTCAACGAGGACCAGGTGATGGAGGAGCTGCGCGAACGCGAGGACGCCTCCCAGGACACCTTCCAGGACGACGCCCCGGACGCGCAGCTGCTGCTCGCGATGGACGAACTGCGCCCCGAGAAGCTGACGTACGACCACATGCACGGCGTGTTCACGGCCATGACGTCCGCGGTCTTCCAGAACTACTCGTCCACCGAGATGATCGACGACCTGGTGGACTTCGCCCGCGGCTGGCGGCCCGACCTGGTCGTCTGGGACCCGCTGACCTTCGCGGGCGCCGTCGCCGCCCGGGTCACCGGCGCGGCGCACGCCCGGCTGATGTTCGGCCTGGACCTGGTCGGCCGGATGCGCGAGAGCTATCTGGCGGAGCTGGACAAGCGGCCCGCCGCCCTGCGCGAGGACCCCATGAGGGAGTGGCTCGGCTGGGTGATGGAGCGCTACGGCGGCACGTTCACCGAGGACCTGGTGACCGGTCAGTGGACCATCGACCCGGTGCCGCCCTCCCTGCGGCTCCCGGCCGACCTGCCGTACGTGCCGCTGCGGTGCGTCGCCTACAACGGCAGGGGCAGCATCCCGGCCTGGCTGCGCGAGGCACCCAAGCGGCCCCGGGTGTGCCTCACCCTCGGGGTGTCGCACCGCGAGGTGATGGGCGGTGACCAGGCGTCCATCGGCGAGCTGATCGACGCGGTCGCCGGCCTGGACGTCGAGGTCGTCGCCACCCTGAACGCGGCTCAGCTGCGCGAGGTCCCGAGCCTCCCCGACAACGTCCGCACCGTCGACTTCGTGCCGATGGACGCGTTGCTGCCGACCTGCTCGGCGATCATCAGCCACGGCGGCTCCGGCACGGTCCACACCGCGTTCCTGTACGGCGTCCCGCAGATCCTGGTGCCCGGCAGCATGTGGGACAACGGCATCCGCGCCGACCTCGTGGCCCGGGCCGGCGCCGGCCTGTGCCTGGACGCGGGGACCCTGACCGCAGCCGCCCTGCGCGACGCGCTCGACCGCGTCCTGACGGAGCCGTCGTTCGCGGCCGGGGCCGACCGGCTGCGCCGGGAGACGCTGGCCACCCCCTCGCCCCGGGACATCGTCCCGGTACTGGAGTCGCTCACCGCCGAGCACCGCCTGCCCGGCGTCCCGCAGCCCCTCGTCCCTGTGAGGAACGATGCCTGACACAGCCGCACTTCCCCCCGCCCCGCGGTACGTCGTGGTCACCGGCGGCGGCTCCGGAATCGGCAGGGCCACCGCCCACGCCTTCGCGGAGGAGGGCGCGGCCGTCCTGGTCGTCGGCCGCACGGCGGCCGATCTCGCCGCCACCGCCAAGGGCCACGACGCCATCGCGACGCTCGCCGTCGACCTCACCGCTCCCGACGCGCCCCGGCAGATCGTGGACGCCGCTCTGCGCGAACTGGGCGGGATCGACGTCCTGGTGAACAACGCGGCGGCCCTGGGGCACCGCGCCCTCGCCGACACCGACCACGAACAGGTGACCACCCAGCTCGCCACGAACCTCGCGGCGCCCGTCCTGCTCACCCGGTGCGCACTCGACGCCCTCGCCGCCGACGGCGGCGGCACGGTGGTGAACATCGGCTCGTCCGGCGCCCGCGGGTCCCGGGCCTGGCCGGGCAACGGCGTGTACGGCGCCGCGAAGGCCGCACTCGACTTCCTCACCCGCACCTGGGCGGTCGAACTCGCCCCGCGCGGCATCCGGGTCGTCGGCGTCGCCCCCGGCCTGGTCGACTCCGGCTTCGCGGAACGGGCCGGGATGTCGCCGGAGCAGTACGACGGCATGCTCCGGCACGTCGGCGGCCTGACCCCGCAGGGCCGGGTCGGCACGCCCGAGGAGATCGCCTGGTGGATCACGCGGCTGACCCGGCCCGCCGCGCACTACCTGACCGGCGCCGTCCTGCCGGTCGACGGCGGCCTCTCCCTGACCTGACCCGGCCCCCGCGGCCGTGGCACCGGCCCGCGGCGGCACCTCGAAAGAAGCGGAGTTGAGGACATGGTGAGCATGACCGACAGCGAGCTGGGCCGGGTGCTGCTCACGCACCGCGGTGTCCAGTGGATCATCGGCACGAAGGAGGACCCGTACGCCCTGCTGCTGCGGGCCGCAGACGACGATCCGCATCTGCTCGGCGAACTGATCCGGGAGCGCGGCCCGCTGTACCGGAGCAGCGCCGAAGCCTGGGTGACGGGCCGTCACGAGGTCGCCGTACAGGCGCTCGGCGACCCGCGGCTGAGTGTCCGGCACCCCGACGCGGACGCGTCCGCCGCCGACGACGGCGAGGGCGAGCAGCGTGAACCGATGCCGTGGGAGGTGCCCGCGCTGCGCGAGATCCTGCCCTTCGACGAGATGTTCCTGACCGCCGGCCGGGCCGACTGCGAGCGGGTGCGTGAACTGCTGGAGCCGCTGCTGGGCGCCAAGGCACTGGAGCGGTGGCGGCCCGTGGTGGAGCGGGACCAGCGCCAGGCCCTCGCCGACGCGGGCGCTCAGTTCGACCTGCGGGTGGATGTCGCCGACCGGTTCGCCGCCGAGGTCGTACGGGAGCTCCTCGGGGTCCCGGAGGAGGACCGCGACCGCTTCGCCGCGCTGTGCCGGGGCGCGGCACCCGCTCTGGACGCCATGCTGTGCTCACCGCACCTGCGGACGGCGCACGAGCTGATCACCTCCGTCGAGGGCATGCGGTCCCTGCTCACCGACCTGATCGCGCGGCGGCGTCAGACGCCCGGGGACGATCTGGTCAGCGCACTGCTGGCCGCCACGCACGAGGACGAGGTGCGGTCGGTGTGCATGCTGCTGGCCCTCGTCGGGCCGGAGCTGTCCTCGACCCTGTTCTGCGGCTCGGTGGCCGCCCTGCTCGAGAACCCCGGTGTCTGGCGGTCCTTGTGCGACGACCCGGCCGGTGCACCGGCGGTCGTCGAGGAGACGCTGCGGCACGCCCCGCCGGTCCGGCTCGTCGCGCTGTACGCCGTCGAGGACCTCGAACTGGCCGGAACGGCCGTGCCGGCCGGCGGTCAGGTGGTCGTCGCGGTCGAGGCGGCGGGCAGGGACCCCGAGGCCCACACGGAGCCGTCCGTCTTCGACCCGGCCAGGAAGCGCGACGGCGAGCCCCTGGTGTTCTCCGCGGGTCTGCCCGTGTCGTTGCTCGCGCCACTGGTGAGGCTCCAGGCCGAGTGCGCGCTGCGCGTCCTGGCGGCCGAGGCACCCGGGGTGCGGCGCACGGGGCCGGTCCTGCGCCGGCTGCGGTCCGGGGTCACCGGAGCCGTACTGGAGCTGCCCCTCGCCCGGTGATCGCACCACCCGCACTGATCACCCTCACTGTCCGTCACGAACTATCACCATGTCCCTTGTATAGGTCGTAGTAGGTGTACTATCTTCGATCTAACAGGTCTGATCGAAAGGCAGAGGGCCTATGGCAGGGGCGAGCGATTTGCACGAGCTGAGTCAGCAGCCGGGCTTACCGGACGTACCGGCGGACGAGCGAGTGATCGACATCCAGGGACTGCGGATGCGGTACGGCTCCAAGGATGTGCTGAACGGGGTCGACTTCAGCGTGCGCCGCGGTGAGGTCATCGCCCTGCTGGGGCCGAACGGCGCGGGAAAGACCACCACCATCGAGATCATGGAGGGCTTCCGTACGCGCTCGGCCGGTGAGGTGAGAGTGCTCGGGGCCGACCCGGCCAAGGCCGACGAACAGTGGCGCGCCAGACTGGGCATCGTGCTGCAGTCGTGGCGCGACCACGGCAAGTGGCAGGTGCGCGAACTGCTCGCGCAGTTGGGCGACTTCTACCGGCCGTACTCCACCGCGGAGCGCCCCCGCCCACGGAACGTGGACGAGCTGCTCGGCATGGTCGGTCTGGAACAGCAGGCGGACCAGAAGATCGGTTCGCTGTCCGGCGGGCAGCGCCGTCGACTCGATGTCGCGATCGGCATCGTCGGACGGCCGGAGGTGCTGTTCCTGGACGAGCCCACCGTCGGGTTCGACCCCAAGGCCCGCCGGGACTTCCACGACGTGGTGCACCGGCTGTCCGACCTGGAGGACACCACCATCCTGCTCACCACGCACGACCTGGACGAGGCGGAGAAGCTGTCCGACCGCATCCTGATCCTGGCCGGCGGTCAGATCGTGGCGGACGGCAGCGCCGATCAGCTCGCCCGGCAGGCGTCGGGCAAGGCCGAGGTCCGCTGGAGCGTGAACGGCGAGCACTTCGTGCACGCCACTCCCGACGCCAGCTCGTTCGTGCACGAGCTGTACAAGCAGCACGCGGACCGGGTCCGCGACCTCGAGGTGCGCCGGGCCAGCCTGGAGGACACGTACATGACCATGGTCCGGCAGCACGAGGCCGGCCGGTCCGAAGAGGCGATCGCCGCGTTCCGGGAGGCAGGTCAGTGAGTCCCACCGTGTACGCCGTGCGGCTCGGTATGCGCCGTGGCTGGACCGAGTTCCGGCAGAGCCTGACCACGCCGGGCGACATCATCTACTACCTCGTCCTCGGCGGCATCTTCCTCGGAGTGCTGTTCTTCATGCGGAACTCCACCGTGGACGGCACCGATCTCTCGCTCGCCACACTGACCATGCCCAGCATGATCGGCGGACTGCTGGCCTTCCAGGCGCTGGGCGGCGCGGCGTTCGCGCTGGCCGCCGAGCGGGAGGACGGCACGCTGCTGCGGGCGAGGACCGTGCCCCAGGGGCTGATCGGCTACATCGCGGGCCGGGTGCTGGGCATCGCGCTGAGCACGCTGCTCACACTGGCGATCATCCTGGTGCCGAGCGTGTTCCTCTTCGACGACCTGGTGACCGGGGAGCTCACCAAGTGGCTGAACCTGCTGTGGGTGCTGGCACTCGGTCTGCTCGCCACCCTGCCGATCGGCCTGATCATCGGGGCGATGGTGAAGAATCCGCGCGGCGCCAACACCTGGGGCATCTTCCCGACGATGGGCCTGATGGCGATCTCGGGTATTTTCTATCCGATCACTTCGCTCGCCGGCTGGCTCCAGGGCATCGCGCAGATCTTCCCGGTGTACTGGGTGGGACTGGGCACGCGGGCCGCCCTGCTGCCCGACGCGGCGGTCGCGGTCGAGCTCGGCGACTCCTGGCGCAGGCCCATGACCGCGGTCGTGCTGTTCGTCTGGGCCGTCTTCGCGCTGCTGATCGCGCCGCGGGTCCTGGGCCGTACGGCGCGGGGCGAGACGGGGTCGAAGGTCGAGGCACGGCAGCAGGAGGCATTGAAGCGCGTTGGGTGACAGGGCATCCCGCAGAAAGGACGGCGCGGCGCGGCGCGGCACGACGGCGCCACAGCCGGAGACCGAGGCGTCCGACGCCCGGCCGCCCGCCTCGGCCGAGCCGCCCGCCGCGGCCGACAGCCCTGGCGCGGGCTGGCGCTCCACCGGCGAACAGGGCCGTTCCCGGAGCGGCGGCGGTGGCGGCGGCGACGTGGTGCACAACCGCATCGCCGTACTGCGGGCGGAACGCTCCATCACGCGCCGACAACTCGCCGAGGCCCTCGGGGTGCACTACCAGACGGTGGGCTATCTGGAGCGCGGCGAGTACAGCCCCAGCCTGTACCTGGCCCTGCGGATCGCGGAGTACTTCGAGGTCCCGATCGAGGTGATCTTCTCGATCACCCCGTTCCCCCGGATCGGGAGCTCACCGCCCGCGTCCGCATGAGGCCACCGCGGCCGTGGGGACAGCACTGTCCCCACGGCCGCGTTTTTTCGGCACACCGGCGGTCCCGTCCGCCGCCACATCTGGTCAGGCCACGGCTGGTCGGGCCCGGACGGTCAGGCCGCGGCCGGTCAAGCCACGGACGGTCAAGCCACTGCCGGTCGGGCCGCGCGGACCGTCAGGCGGGGAGCGCCGACATGGCCCGACCCGCCCGGTGTTCGGCGGTGAGCCGTTCCAGCACGGGGACGATGTCGGCGGGCGCCGGTGTACTCACGACCTCCCGGCGCAGCCGCTCCGCCCGCGCACGGAACGACGGCTCCCGCAGCACCCGTACCAGAGCTGCGCGCAGCCCCTGCGGGGTCAGCTCATCGGGATCGATGCACAGCCCGGCCCCGGCGTCCCGCACCCGGTGCGCCTTGGGCACGTTGCACCACATCTTGGCCGGCACCATCACCTGCGGCACACCGTGCGCCAACGCGGTCTGGAGCGTCCCCGACCCACCGTGGTGCACGATCGCCGCACTGGTGGGCAGCAGGGCGTCCAGCGGGGCGAAGTCGACGAGCCGCACGTTCTCCGGCACCCGCACGCCCGGTTCGAGCTGATCCGGGGTGAACGTCGCGACGACCTCCACGTCCAGTTCCGCCACCGCGGCCAGCAGATCGGCGACGGACGTCCGGTCCGCGCCGACCACCTCACGGAACGACCTGCCGAGGGTCAGACAGACACGGGGCAGCCGGGGCGGCTCGCGCAGCCAGTCGGGGACCGTCGCCTCTCCGTTGTACGGCACATAACGCACCGGAACGGACGGCAGGTCGACGGGCAGCCGCAGCGAGGGCGGAACGGGATCGATGGTCCACTGCCCGACCACGAGGTCCTCGCCGAACTCGTGCCCGTGCCGCCGCAGGATGCGGCTCATCCACTCCTCCAGCGGATCGTCCCGCAGCGCGGGCGGCACGGCCGCCATGCCCCTCAGATAGTGCTGGCGCATCAGCCCGACCAGGTCCAGCCCGAACATCAGCCGCGCATGGGCGGCGCCGCTGACCCGCGCCGCGAGCGCGCCGGGGTAGTACATGGTGTCCCACACGACCAGATCGGGCCGCCAGGCACGGGCGAAGTCGATCAGTTCCTCGGTGGTGTCGTCCGGCAGCGTGTTCTGGTAGACGAACGACGTCCACGCGGTGAGCACCCCGTGCACATAGGGGTAGGTCAGCCGCTCCGGACGGGTCTCACTGATGTCGAGGACGTCCAACCAGGCTTCGTCACGGATCTCCTCGGGCTCGTCGGTGTACTCCGGGTTCATCGTGGCCGGAACATCCAGCACCTCGCCCACCGCGACCGCGGTCAGGCCGGCGTTGTTGATGTCCTCGACCACGTCCGGCTGGGTGGCGACACGGACCTCGTGTCCCGCGGCCCGCATCGCCCACGCCAGCGGTACCTGGGTGTGGACGTGGGTGCTCGCCGGGAACGGCGTGAAGAGCACTCGCATGGCACGTCACCCTGCCGGTGCCCCGTCGCAGGGCGCTCGAGGAATCCCGCCAGCGCCGCACGAGGCCCCGTCGGCCTCTCTCGAGCGGATTTCGAAGCCCACCGGCGAGTCTCGGCCCTCGTAACCAGGCGACCCGACCGGCGCCGCACCGAAGCGGGAGGACCACGATGGCCACAGCCGAAACGGAAGTCGACGTCCTGGTCGTGGGCGCGGGCCTGGGCGGCCTCTCCACGACGATGTTCCTCGCCCGGCTCGGCACCCGGGTGCTCATGGCCGAGAAGCATCCGACGACCTCGATCCATCCCAGGGCGATCGGCCAGAACCCGCGCACCATGGAACTGCTGCGGCTCGCCGGCATCGCCGAACAGGTGCAGCAGGTCACCGACCACCGCGGCGCCAAGGGCCACTTCACCACCCGGGTCGCCGAGACCGTACGGGGCGAGGTGCTCGGCACCTTCGAGGAGGGCTTCGAGCACCTGGTCGCCACCACCGCGCCCTGCTCCCCCCTGCCGTGGGCGCTGGCCTGGCAGGACCAGCTGGAGCCCCTGATGCGGGCCCGGGCCCAGCAGGACGGCGCCCAGATCCGGTTCGGCACCGCACTGGTCTCCTACGAACAGGACGCGGACGGCGTCAAAGCGGTGCTGCACGACCGCAGCAGCGGCGCCGAGACCACCGTACGGGCCCGTTACCTCGTCGCCGCCGACGGCGACCGCAGCCCGGTAAGGGAAGGGCTCGGCATCGCCCGCCACGGCCACGGTTCGCTGTCCCATGTGGTCGGCACCATCTTCGAAGCCGATCTGTCCACGGTGCTCCCGCCGGACGCCTCCGGGCTCTACTACCTGCGCAACCCGCACTTCAGCGGCATCTTCATCGGCAGCGACCGGCCCGAGAGGCACACCTTCCTGGTCGAGTACGACCCAGAACGCGGCGAATCCGCCGAGGACTTCACCCACGACCGCTGTGTCGAGCTGATCCGCATCGGCCTGGACGCCCTCGATCTGGAACCCAAGGTGCTGGACATCCAGCGCTGGGAGATGGCGGCCCGCATCGCCGAACGGTGGCGGTCGGGGCGGGTGTTCCTGGTCGGCGACTCGGCCAAGGTCGTACCGCCCACCGGAGGGCTCGGCGGCAACACGGCCATCGGCGACGGATACGACCTGGCCTGGAAACTGTCCGCCGTGCTGACCGGCCAGGCCGGACCAGGACTGCTGGACAGCTACGAACCCGAGCGCCGGATCGTGGCACAGCTCGTGATGGACGAGTCCATGCATCTGTACGCCTCCCGGCTCGCCCCCCATCTGATGGACCGGATGGCGGACCCCGTCGGCTACGCCGAGGTGATCCTCGGGTTCCGCTACCGCTCGCCCGCCGTCCTCATCGACGACGAGGACAGCGCCCGCGTCGAGTCCCCCGCCCGGCCCACCGGACGGCCCGGGTTCCGGATGCCGCACGTGTGGGTGGAGCAGGCGGGGAAGCGGATCTCCACCGTGGACCTGTTCGGCTCCGGCTGGCTGCTGCTGACCGGCACGGACGGCGCCGGCTGGACGGAGGCGGCCCGCGCCGTGAGTACGCAGCTCGGCGTGGTGCTGGAGGTCCACGGGACGGCCACCGATCTCAGCGACCCCGGCGGCGAGATGGCCGAGCGGTTCGGCATCGGCACGTCCGGCGCCTCCCTGATCCGGCCCGACGGCGTCGTCGCCTGGCGCACCGCGGCCCGCCCGGACGACCCCACCGCCACCCTGCGGGCCGTACTGACCCAGGTGCTGTCCCGCTGACGCGACGAAGGAGCGAACCGCCATGACCGCCCCGACCGACTCCCCGACCGACCCGACAACAGCCGGCGCCCTCACCGACGAGGCCCACCGGTACTACCAGGAGAACGGCTTCGTCCGGATCCCACAGGTCCTGTCCGCCGACGAGGTGGAGCGGTTCCGGGCGGCCTCCGAGGAACTCGTCGCCCAGCACGGCCCGGAGATCTGGGGGGCCGACGAGAGCTCGGTCCAGGTGCACTTCGTCGCGCAGGCCTGGCTCAAGCACGAGGCACTGCGCGACCTGGCGCTGCACCCGGCGATCACCGCCATCGCCAAGCGGCTGGCCGGCGGCCCCCTGCGCCTCTACAGCACCGACGTCCTGCTGAAACCGGCCCAGAAGGAACTGGCCACGCTGCCCACACTGGTGCACGACGACGAGACCGGCCTCCCGCTCGACGGCCTGGAGCGGACACTCACCGCGTGGATCGCCCTGGTCGACGTACCCGTCGAGCGCGGCAGCCTCAGCTACGTGCCCGGGTCCCATCTGCGCGACGCCGCCCACCGGCAGACGCACATGACGAGCTTCGCGGAACACCGGGCCATCTCCGACATCTGGCCCGACTACGACTGGCAGCCCAGGATCACCGTCCCGCTGAAGGCCGGTGACGTCGCCTTCCACCACTGCCGCACCGTGCACATGGCCGGTCCGAACCTGACCGACAGCCCCCGCATGGGCCACGGCATCGTCTACATGGACGCCGAGAGCACCTACCGGCCGGGCACCGAGGACGCCCACATCGCCCACATGACACCCGGCGAGCCGCTGAACAACGAGAAGTTCCCCCTCATTTAGACACCCGGATCCGGAGGAGACCGCCGAAGGTGAGCGTCAGCCAGGACACAGGGAACCCCATCGGAATCGGCGAGCTGGGCAGGCGGCTCCAGCGGGCGCAGGGGGAGGTGTGGCTGCGCCGGGTCCAGGGCGATCCGTACGCCGATCTGCTCCGCGGCCACGCCGAGGACCCGCGTCCCTGCCACGAGCGCATCCGTGCCCTCGGCCCGCTGTGGCGCAGCTCCATGGGCGCCTGGGTGACGGCGGACCACGGCCTGGCCGCCACGCTGCTCGGCGAACCGTGGCCGTACGGCCCGGTGACGGGCGACGACGTGCACGTACCGGTGGACGGGGCGGGGCTCGGCGGCGACACGGCGCACTACGAGCGGCTGCGCCGGGCGGCGCAGCCGCTGTTCACGCCCGCCGCCGTGACGGAGGTGTGCCGGCGTGCGGTCGCGGAGCTGGGCAGCACCTTCGATCTCGTCACCGACCTCGCCGAACGCGTCCCCGTGGACCTCCTCGCGGACCGGTTCGGGCTGCCCCCGGAGGGCCGGCGGGACCTCGCGGACGCCTGCGCCGCCGCCGGCGTCGTCCTCGACGGACTGCTCTGCCCGCAGCGACTGGACGTCACCCGGCGCGCGGTGACCGCGGTGGACCGGCTGCCTGCGCTCCTCGCGTCGACGGACGACGAGCAGGCCACGGAGGCCGCGGTGCTCCTGGCCGCCGCCGGGGTGCGTACCACGGCGCGGCTCGTCACGAGCGCCGTCGAGGCCCTGGTCGACCGCCCCGAGGAATGGTCCCGGGTGGCCGACGACCCCGCGTACGCTGCTCCCGTCGTCGCCGAAGTCCTGCGTCACGACTCGCCCGTGCAGCTCCACGCGGTGACCGCGCGGGCCGCTGGCGAGTTCGCCGGGCAGCGGGTGGCCGCGGGCGAACGGGTGGTGGTGCTCGTCGGGGCCGCCAACCGCGATCCCGAAGTCTTCGCCGACCCCGACCGGTTCGAGCCCGGACGCCCGGCCGACGCCCTCCTCCCCGGCCTCCACCACCGAGTGACGCTGCCCTTCGCCCGCGCCCAGGCCGAAGCCGTGCTCCGTGCCCTGGTGGCCGCCGGTCCGCCCCCGCGCCGGTCCGGCCCGCCCCTGCGCAGCCGCCGGTCGCCGGTGACCAGGCATCTGCTCAGCTGCCCGCTGGCCACCGGCTGACCGCGCCGAGAAGAAAGGAATCCGGCGATGCGAGTCCTGTTCACCTCCATCGAGGGCAATCACTTCCATCAGATGGTCCCGCTGGCCTGGGCCCTGCGCACCGCGGGCCATGAGGTGCTGGCGGCGTGCAACGAACAACTCGTCGACACCGTCACCCAGACCGGCCTGACCGCGGTGCCGATCAAGTCGCCGACCCTGTGGGAGCAGCTGGACGACTTCCAGAAGGAGGCGATCTCCCTCTTCAACGAGATCGGCACCAGCAAGCAGGACCCCTCCAAGGTGGCCTGGGAGGACCATCTCTCCTACGAGAACATGGTGGTCCCCGCCCTCTACCAGCCGCTCAACAACGACGCCCAGCTCGACCAGCTGGTCGAGGTGGCCCGCAGCTGGCAGCCGGACCTGGTGATCTGGGAGAGCTTCTCCATCGCCGGGGCCATCGTCGCCGTCGCCACCGGCGCGGCTCACGCACGCCTGGTGTCCGGGCCCGAGCTGGCCCTTCAGATGGTCACCCGCGGACACTTCGTACGCCACCGCGACCAGCAGCCCGAGCCGCTGCGCGAGGACCCGACCGCCGAATGGCTCGACTGGACACTCGAACGGCTCGGCAGCGACCGGCGGTTCGAGGAGACGATGCTGACCGGCCAGTGGGTCGTCGACACCCGGCCCGGCAGCCTGCGTCAGGAACTCGACCTGCCCACGGTGCCGATGCGCTACGTCCCGTACAACGGACGCTGCGCGGTGCCGGCATGGCTGCACGAACCGGCCGGGCGCCGCCGGGTGTGCGTCACCCTCGGCACCTCCATCACGAGCGAGGACTCCGAGCGGTTCCGGCTCAACGACACCCTCGCCGCCCTCTTCCAGAGCCTGGCCGGACTCGACGTCGAGATCATCGCCGCGCTCGACCCCGCGCAGCGCGACGCCCTGCCGGAACTGCCCGCCAACATCCGCGCCACCGACTTCGTCCCGCTGAACGAACTCGCCCCGTCGTGTTCGGTGATCGTGCACCACGCCGGCTACCAGACCAAGGCCACCGCGGATCTGCACGGAGTGCCACAGGTCGTCATCGTCGGCTACGAATGGGTGAGCGAGGACATGGGGGAGGAGTACGAGAAATCCGGCGCCACCCTGGCCGTATCCGCCCGTGACCTGACCGCGGAAGTGCTGCGGGAGAAGATCCTGCGCCTGCTCGACGAGCCCTCGTACGCCGAACGTGCCCGGGACCTCCGCTCGGAGATCCGCGCCATGCCGACCCCCAACGAGATCGTGCCGGTCCTCGAGAAGATGACCAGGGAACACCGGGCCGGCCGATGACCGGGCCCGCCTGCCGGGCGGACTGAACCAGTGCTCCTCGTGCGCTCCTCGAGACCCCTCCGGCAGCGTCGTAGGCATGCCTAATCCGTGGGATCTCCCCGACGAACTGCCGACCGACCTCCCGGTCACCCGCTGTGAACTGCCCGACGGCCGCGTGGTGTCGGCGGTGCAGGAAGCAGAAGCGCACACGCTCTGGGAGGAGATCAGCAGCGCCGCCCCCTACCGCAGCGCCGCCGAGGACCTGCGCCCCGACGAAGCCGTCATCGACGTCGGGGCGCACATCGGGCTGGCGTCCCTGCTGTTCGGCCGACTGGCGCCCGACAGCCGCCTGCTGGCCTTCGAACCCGCCCCCAAGGCCTTCGCCTGCCTCGAGGAGAACCTCTCCCGCCACCTGCCCGGCGCGCTCGCCTTCCGACAGGCACTCGGGGCGGCGCCCGGAAAGTCCGAACTGATCTACCGGCCCTACGTCGCGTCCGCCTCCACGCTGTACGACGACGCCGAGGACGACACCCTCAACCTCGAAGCACACCTGGACAACATCGGCGCGGACGAGCAGACCCGAGAGGTCGTACGGCGGACCTTCGACGTGACCCAGCGGGTGCAGGTCGAGGTGACCACGCTGACCGCCGCGCTGGCCGAGCACGGCGTGGACCGCGTCGGCCTGCTGAAGATCGACGTCGAACGCGGTGAACTCGACGTCCTCGACGGCATCGACACCGCCTTCTGGCCCCGCATCCGCCGGGTCCTGCTGGAGGTCCACGACATCGACGGCAGGCTCGGCCGCATCGTCTCGCGCCTGGCCGGGCTCGGATTCCGGGCCACGGTCTCCCAGTGGGGGGTCTACGTCGGCGGCAGCGTCCACCTCGTACTCGCCGACCGGGACTGACGCCTCGAACGGGCCACGCGGAGCGACGAGGAGCAGACGAGAAGGAGAGGAGAAGCAGACGATGAGCGACGGCGTCGTGCGTCCGTCCGGCGCTCGGGCCACCCCGTCCCGGACGACGCCGTCCCGGACCACCCGGTCCCGGGCCCTGGCCCCCGACCTCGCCCGCGGCCTGATGCTGCTGATCGTCGCCCTGGTGCACGCCCATATGTTCGTCAGCGGGAGCGCCGCGGTGATCCGCGGCTATCCACGGGTCGCCGGCTCACCGCTGGACGCGCTGACGGCGGGCCTGCTGACCGTGCTGGCCGACAGCCGCAGCTTCCCGATGTTCGCCCTGCTGTTCGGCTACGGCGTGGGCCGCATCCTCGACCGTGAGCGGCAGCGCGGACAGGACGAGCGCGGCGCACGTGCCGTACTGCGGCGGCGCTCCCGATGGCTGCTGCTGTTCGGGTTCTGCCACGGGCTGCTGCTGTTCTCCGGGGACGTGCTGGGTGCCTACGGGCTGCTGGGGCTGGCCGCGGTCGGCCTGACCGGCGTCAACGACCGCACCCTGTTCAAGGTGGCGGGCGCCGGCTTCGTCCTGGGCTCGGTGCTGTACGGGGGCACCTTGGCCGCCAACGTCTCCGACGAGCCCGGCGAGAGCGCCGCGGCACTGTTCCTGGCCGCCGACCCGGCGTCCGACGCCGCCTACCGGGTCGGCACCTGGGTGTTCACCACACCGCTGTTCGCCGTCGTCTCGCTCGGCCCGTTCCTGATCGGCGCCTGGGCGGCCCGGCAGCGGATTCTGGAGGAGCCGGGCCGATTCCGCGGCCTGCTGCGGCGGGTCGCGGTGACCGGCACGGTCATCGGTGTCGCCGGGGGCCTGCCCCTGGCGACGATCACCTCGGGGCTGTGGGCCACCGCCCCCGCGGGGACGACCCTGGCGCTCGGCGTGCTGCACGTCCTGACGGGGTACGCGGGCGGCTGCGCACTGGCCGCGGCGGTCGCTCTGCTGGCACTGCGCCTGGAGGGGCGGCACAGTCGCGTGGTGACCGCGGTCGCCGCGTGCGGCCGGCGGTCCATGAGCTGCTATGTGTGGCAGTCGGTCGTCTGGCTGGTGCTGTTCGCTCCGTACGCCTTCGCGCTCGGAGACCGGGTGAGTGTCTTCGGCTCGGCACTCGTCGCGTGCGGCACCTGGGGCGTCGGGGTACTGATCGCCGAGCTGCTGCGCCGCCTGGACCGGAGCGGTCCCGCCGAGGCACTGCTGCACAAGGCGACCCGCCGGCCCGTAGAACCGTCCGGCCCGCACCGGGGCGGGCTCGGCAGCGCGACGCGGTCCACCCTGCCGCCCCGGGCCTGACCGCGGCCCCGGAAGAGCCCCGCCCCGTGGCGCACGGGGCGGGGCTCGGGGCGTTGGTCGCGGGGCTCAACCGGCGTGCGACACCGGCCGCTCCGACGCCGGACCGGCAGCACCGCGCAGCAGCGGCTCCCACCAGGCACGGTTGTCGCGGTACCACTGGACGGTCTCGGCGAATCCGCGCTCGAAGGAGATCCTGGGCTCGAAGCCCAGCTCCGCCCTGATCTTCTCCGCGTTCAAGGAGTACCGGCGGTCGTGTCCCAAGCGGTCGGTGACATGGTCCACCCGGTCCCAGCCGGCCCCGAACTCCCCGAGCACCAGCCGGGTCAGCGCCCGGTTGGTCAGCTCCGTCCCACCGGCGATGTTGTACGTGGCACCAGCCCGGCCCGACTCCAGCACCAGCTGGACCGCCCGGCAGTGGTCGTCGACGTGCAGCCATTCGCGTACGTGCAGCCCGTCGCCGTACAGCGGAACGTTCCTGCCCTCCAGCAGGTTCGTGACGAACAGGGGAATGACCTTCTCGGGAAACTGGTGGGGCCCGTAGTTGTTGGCGCAGCGGGTGATCGTGGTCGACAGCCCATGGGTGCGGTGGAAGGCCCTGACGATCAGATCGCTGGCCGCCTTGGAGGCCGCATAGGGGGAGTTGGGCTCCAGCGGCGACTCCTCCGAGCAGGACCCCTCCGCCACCGACCCGTACACCTCGTCCGTCGAGACATGCACGAACCGGCTCACCCCGGTGCGGACACAGCAGTCGAGCAGCGTATGGGTGCCCGTGACGTTGGTGGTGACGAAGGGCGCCGAGCCGGCGATGGAGCGGTCCACGTGGGACTCCGCAGCGAAGTGCACCACGGCGTCATGGCCGGGCAGCAGCTCCATCAGCAGCCCGTGATCGCAGATGTCGCCCCGGACGAAGGTCAGTCTCGGATGGGCGGGGGGCAGATTGGTGAGCGTGCCGGCGTAGGTGAGCTTGTCCAGGACGGTCACCTGCGCGTCCTCGTAACCGGGGTAGCGGCCGGCGAGCAGACTTCTGACGTAGTGCGAACCGATGAAGCCGGCGCCGCCGGTGATCAGCAGCCTCATGACGTGCGGTCCTTCGCGAGCGGGCGGGGGAGGCCGGGACGACGACGCCCCCCTGCGGACGGAAACGTGCCGGATGCGGCGCCCCGGTGCCCGGCGGCCCTGCGGCAGCTCAACGGGCCACGCTCGCCGTGACGTAGCGCACCGGAGTCTCGATCGACACCGGCCCGCCGTCCGTGCGCATGTCGTCCAGCGCCTCGGTGAGCCGGACCCGCAGCCGCTCCCGGTCGTCGTCGGGCAGGTGCTCCCACAGCAGGCGCATGCCCTGGGTGTGGGACCACTTCACCCACGCCGCGCCGGACGGGGCCACCAGGTCGACCGGCTCGTCGGTGATCTCCACCTTGCCGAAACCCGCGGACTCCAGGGTCCGGCGCAGATCGTCCTCCTTCGCAAGCCAGCTGTTGAAGCGCCGCTGGAGCTCCTCCGGCCGCCACTGGGGCGGCAGGTTCTCCAGCAGCGAGCGCGGGATGAGCTCCGTGAAGACCGGAGGGAGGAAGGGGAAGGTGTCGTCGGTGAACACCGGGCTCGTGAAGGCGATGCGCCCGCCGTCGGCGAGCAGTCGCGCATAGCGCGGCAGGGCGGCCCGCGCGTCCGGGAAGAAGATGAGGCTGTAGCTGCCGGTCACGACATCGAAGGAGTGCGGCGGCAGCTCGGGGAACTCCCCGTCCATCACCCGCAGTTCCACATTGCCGACCCCACCGGACTCGGCCTCCTTGCGCGCCTCCTCGATCATCGCCGGAGCGATGTCGATGCCGAGCACCCGGCCCGACTCCCCGACCAGCGAAGCGGCATGGAAGAGGCAGGCCCCCCGGCCGCAGCCCACGTCCAGCACCCGCTCGCCGGGTTGCGGGGCCGCGCGTTCGACCAGGCGTCGACCCATGGGTGTGAAGAAGGTGACCCCGAGCCGGTCGTAGGACCCCGCGGCTCGGTCGAAGGCCGCTGTGACACGGGCCTTGTACGTTGTGTCGTCCACGTGCGCTCCCAGGAAATCCCACGGAATTGGCGTACGGCCCACCATCGTCCGGCGGTCACCTTCGAAAGCACTCGAAAACAGGTGGAGCGGTCCTGTGTGGCCGGATGAAAACCCGGTCAGCAGTTCGTCGTCGGCCACTTGTTTACACGTACTGAGCGGCAAAATAGGGTACTTCGATGACTCTCTCAGACCAGGCCGGAAGCCGACGGCTCGAAGCCGACAGTCATGACTTCATCGAGGTGCGCGGCGCCCGGGAGAACAATCTGGCGGACGTTTCCCTCGATATCCCCAAACGCCGCCTCACCGTCTTCACCGGTGTTTCCGGATCCGGCAAGTCCTCGCTGGTCTTCGGCACCGTCGCCGCCGAGTCCCGACGCTTGATCAACGAGACGTACACGGCGTTCATCCAGTCCTTCATGCCCAATTTCGGCCGACCCGATGTCGACGCGCTGCGCAATCTGAGTGCGGCGATCGTCCTCGACCAGGAACGGATGGGCGTCAACTCCCGCTCGACCGTGGGCACCGCGACGGACGCGCACACCATGCTGCGGATCATTTTCAGCCGTTTAGGCACACCGCACATCGGTACGTCCGGAGCGTTCAGCTTCAATCTCCCCGAGGGCATGTGCCCCGAGTGCCAGGGGATCGGCCGGGTCTCCACGCTGGACGCCGACCAGCTGGTGGACGCCGAACTCTCCCTCGACGAGGGGGCGATCACGGTCCCCAATTTCAATGTCGGCTCCTGGTACTGGAAGTCGATCGCCCACTCCGGCTACTTCGACCCCGCCGTCAAACTCAAGGACTACACCCCCGCCCAGTGGCACGACCTGATGCACAGGACCGCCACCAAGATCAAACTGCTGCACGGCGGCACCGGCACCACCTACGAGGGCCTGATGGTCAAGGTGCGCCGCCTCTACCTCGGCAAGGACCGGGACGCCATGCAGCCCCACATCCGCACCTTCGTGGACCGGGCCGTCACCTTCGCCCGCTGCGCCGCCTGCCGAGGCGGCCGGCTCAAACCCGCGGCCCTGTCCTGCCGCATCGACGGACTCAACATCGCCGAGTGCTGCGCGCTCCAGATCAGCGAACTGGCCGGGTTCGTCCGGAACATCGACGCCCCCTCGGTGGCACCGCTGCTGACCAGCCTCGGCGAACTGCTCGACTCGCTCGTGGAGATCGGCCTCGGCTATCTGAGCCTGGACCGCGAATCGGGCACCCTGTCCGGCGGCGAGGCCCAGCGGGTCAGGATGGTTCGGCACCTGGGATCGAGCCTCACCGACGCGACGTACGTCTTCGACGAGCCCACCGTCGGGCTGCATCCGCACGACATCCAGCGCGTGAACTCCGTGCTGCTCCGGCTGCGCGACAAGGGGAACACTGTCCTCGTCGTCGAGCACAAACCGGAGCTGATCCGGATCGCCGACCACGTGGTCGACCTGGGCCCGGGCGCGGGACCGGACGGCGGCAGGGTCTGCTTCACCGGCGATGTCGACGCGCTGCGCGGGTCCGGGACGCTGACCGGCCGGTATCTGGACCACCATGTGCGGACCAAGGAGCGGGTGCGGCGCCCCACCGGGCACCTGTCGATCACCGGCGCCACCACGCACAACCTCAAGGACGTCCATGTCGACGTGCCGCTCGGCGTGCTGACCGCCGTGACCGGCGTCGCCGGATCGGGCAAGAGCTCGCTCATCCACGGTTCGCTGTCCGGGCGGGACGGTGTGATCGTCGTGGACCAGTCCGCGATCCGCGGTTCCCGGCGCAGCAACACGGCGACCTACACCGGTCTGCTGGACCCGATCCGCACCGCCTTCGCCAAGGCCAACGGCGTCAGGGCGGCGTTGTTCAGCCCCAACTCCGAAGGGGCCTGCCGCAACTGCCGCGGCATCGGACTGGTCTACACGGACCTCGCGATGATGGCGGGCGTCGCGACCCTCTGCGAGGAGTGCGAGGGCAAGCGGTTCATCCCCAAGGTCCTCACCTACAAGCTGCGCGGCAAGGACATCAGCGAGGTGCTCGCCCTGACGGTGGACGAGGCCCGCGACTTCTTCACCACCGGCCAGGCCCGGGTCCTCCTCGACCGGCTCGCCGCGGTCGGCCTCGGATACATCGGTCTGGGCCAGCCCCTCACCACCCTGTCCGGCGGTGAGCGGCAGCGCCTGAAACTGGCCATCCACATGGCCGAGAAGGCCGCCGTGTACATCCTGGACGAACCGACGAGCGGACTGCACCTCGCCGATGTGGACCAACTGCTGAACCTGCTCGACCGGCTCGTGGACGACGGCAACACGGTGATCGCCATCGAGCACCACCAGGCCGTGATGGCCCGCGCCGACTGGATCATCGACCTGGGACCGGGCGCGGGCCACGACGGCGGCCGGATCGTGTTCACCGGCACCCCGTCCGACCTGATCGCCGGCGGCGACACCCTCACCGCCCGCCATCTGCGCGAGTACGTCACCGCACCGGAGACCCAGGGCCGCTGACCGCGACACCGGGCGCCGGGGGAGAGCAGGCCGGGGCCGCCACCCCGCTCACTCCGCCCCACGTCCCCCGCGTCCAGCCGTCGTTGAGGCGCGTGCGAGACGCCGCGGACATCATCGGCAGCACGCGGGCCCACTGGAGAGCACCGAATCCTGATACGCCGGACACGGGACCCAGGCTCACACGGAATGCAGACCGAGCAATACGGCTTTGAATCGGAGTCCGTTATGGTTTCCAGCATGCAGTCGCGGGAACTCCTCGTCGACGGCGCCATTGAATTCACCCCACGGGTGTTCGACGACAAGCGCGGCATCTTCGTATCGCCCTACCAGGAATCGGCGTTCTCGGGCGCCACCGGCCATTCGCTGTTCCGCGTGGCCCAGACCAATCACAGCAGGTCCCGCAAGGGTGTGGTGCGCGGGCTGCACTACACCCTGACACCACCGGGATGCGGCAAGTACGTGTACTGCGCGCGCGGGAAGACGCTCGACATCGCACTGGACATCCGGGTCGGATCGCCGACTTTCGGCCGGTGGGACGCCGTACTGCTGGACACCGAGGCTTTTCGTGCCGTGTATTTCCCGGTCGGCGTGGCCCATGGCTTCGTCGCGCTCGAGGACGACACCGTCGTCTCCTATCTGCTCTCCGGTGAGTACGTCCCGGAGCACGAGCTGGCGCTGTCGATCCTCGACCCCGAACTGGCCCTGCCCATCCCCGCCGACATCGACCCCGTCCTGTCCGAGCGCGACCTCGCCGCACCCACCCTGGAGAAGGCCGCGTCGGACGGTCTGCTGCCCGACTACACCGAGTGTCTGGCGATCGACCGCGCCCTGCGGTCCGCCTGAGCCACGGCGGTACGACGCGACAGCGCGAGCGGTGGCGGCCCCCCGGATCCCTCCCGGAGCGGGCCGCCACCGCTCGACCGTGTCCGGCCGGCTCGCCGGCAGCCTCACGGCTGTGGTGTCGCCCCGCCCCGCGGGGTCAGCAGACTGTGCAGGCAGGCGACCAGGCTGCGGGCCTGGACGTTGAGGTAGTGGCTGTGCCGCAGCAGCGCACTGAGCTGATGCAGCGTCAGCCAGCGGTACTCCCCGTCCTCCAGCGCCTCGGCCGCGCCGTCGGCCTCGACGACCAGGTAGCGGTTCAGGGCGTGGTGGAAACGGCCGCCCTCCTCGGACAGCAGACAGGAGAACCTGATCCGCTCCGGCGGCGCCGACAGCACCTCGTCCAGGAAGCGTGGCCGCGCCTCACCGGGCAGCACCTCGTAGCTCTCGGGGACGCACTGGACGGTGGGGGAGAGTTCGATGCCGTCCACATAGCCGGGCTGCACGCTGGCCCGCATCAAGGCATGGAGGACCCCGCCGATCTCCTTCACCAGCACGGCGATCACACCGATCCCGTGCGGCTCGACCATCGGCTGGGACCAGCCGCCGACCTCCCGGGTGCCGGCCGAGACGGACACGCCGATCACGGAGAAGAAGCGCCCGCTCTCATGGGAGATCCGGTCCTGCGAGGTGTGCCAGTCCCGCAGTTCGCTCAACGGCACCGGGCGGGTGGTGAGATCCCCCTGGGCGCGGTGCTCGGTGATCCAGCTCAGGATCGCCTCCATGCTGTGCGCACCGTCCGGTTCACCCGCACAGGAGCGCACCAGCGCCTCCCGGAAGCCCTCGCCGGTGTCCAGCACGCCGTCGATACCGCCGCCGGCCAGGGGCAGGCAGGACAGCGTCGTGCGGGTGTCCATGTTGACGATGTCCTCGACCGCCAGCAGCCGGTAGATCTCGCCGAGCGTCATCCAGCGGAAGTCCTCCTCGACGACGACGTCCTCGGTGACCTCCACGACGATGTTCCGGTTCCGCTTGCGGAAGAACCAGGCCCCCTGTTCCGACTGGAGGACGTCGGCGACGACATGGTGCCGGGCCCGGTCCTGGAAGTACGTCAGATAAGGCACCGCGCGGCCCTTGTGCAGCCGCAGGAAGTTGCTGCGGGTGGCCTGCACGGTGGGGGAGAGCTGGAGGTGGTTCTTGTTGCCGGGCTCGACCTTGGCCTGCATCAGGAAGTGCAGCACCCCGCCGAACTCCTTGGCCAGCAGGCCCAGTACGCCGATCTCCGGCTGATGGATGATGGGTTGCTGCCACTGGGGCACCGGTCCGGACGGGAACCGGACTTCGAGGCCGTCGATGGCGAAGAACCCGCCGCTGCGGTGCCGTAGCGTCCCCGTGCGCGGGTCCCGGTCCCAGCCCGTCAGGCTGTCCAGCTCCACCCGGTCGACCCGCAAGCCGGAGCGTTCACGCGCGGCGGCGAACCACGGGGCGAACGCGGCCGGCTGATCGACCCGGCACTCCTCGGCGAGAACCGACCTGGCGAGCCGTTCCTGGAGCGTCCGGGACGGATGGGGTGTACGGGAGAGGGCCGGGGGTGACGGCGATGGCGAGGACGAGGGCGAGGACGGCGGGACGATTCGGTTCACCAGGGTTCCTTTGCGCTGGAAGGACGGGGTGTCGGGGGCACGCAGCGGTCTTCCGGGTCCGCGGTCGCGGTGAGCGCGGGCGCACGGCGTCCTCGTACGCACCGGTGTCCTCGTACGCTCCGGTGTCCTCGTACGCTCCGGTGGAGGCGGGGCCGTCGGCGGCGCGCACGACTCAGTAGAGTGCGGACGGACAGCAGGAACCTCGAATCCCCCTGAACCTTTCCGGGAGTTCGGACGTCCGCGCACCGGCCGGCGGCGGGTTCCGGTCACTGGGGACAGGCACCGTTGGGGCGGTGCTGGGCCGGTCCTGAGGCCCGACCGGCGGAATACCAGCGTCCAGTTGGAGCCTGGCGTTCGGTTCGACCGTTCTTCGAGGATGAGATCCGAAGGTACGTGCATGACGACCCCACGCGATGGTGTCCCGTCGGACCCAGTCGCCGTCATGCGGCAGCAGCGGAGTCAGGCGAACGACGGGACCATACGGTTTCGGGCGGCCCGGGTGAACGGCCGGGAGACAGAACGTCCGTCGCGCAGTCGAGCCGGGGTCGTGGAGAGCTCAACCGCTGAAGATCCCGCACCCTGACGGCTGGATCCGCCCGGGTCGGTACCGGAAATAGTCCGCATTTCAATTTGAAACGCAATCAACTGCCCGCTCGAACGGCCTGGCGCATGGCGCGAAGTCATCGGGTGTTCCCCCGGAGTGAGATCCCCGGGGGAGCGCGTGGCGCGCCGAGCAGACGTAGAAGTGTGCTGTGGCCTGAAATGTGCGCCCAGCGCCTAGGGAATCACCTTGTCCAGTTGTTTGACAAGGGCTAATCTGCGTTAAAGATACAGACAGTCTCTTGCAAAGACCATGCAAAGAGCGTATGTCATCGAACGGGGGACGAGATGGATTTTCGGTTGCTCGGGCCGTTAGAAATTCTCGACGGCACCCGCAATGTCGTGCCCACCGCACCCAAGCCGCGTCAGGTCATCGCCCTCCTGCTGATGCGGAGAAACACCTTGGTACAGACGTCGGAGCTGATCGACGAACTCTGGGAGAACGACCCGCCCGCGAGCGCGATGACCACCCTCCAGACGTATATCTACAAGCTCCGGAAAATCCTTGTCGCAGGAAATTCGGAGGAAATTCTGCTCACCCGGCCCGGGGGATATACGCTCGCCGTCCCCGATGCCTGCACCGATCTCCACCAATTCGAGGTGGAAGCCGACCACGGAAAAACACTGCTGAAGAAGGGCGAGCCGGCCGCGGCGGCCGACGCCCTCAAGCGGGCCCTCGGACGCTGGCGGGGCTCCGCACTGGTCGACGTCGTACCGGGCGCCCTGCTCTCCTCCTACGTCACACGGCTGGAGGAGCTCCGCGAGCGGACCCTCGACCTGCGCATCGAGGCCGATCTTCAGCTCGGCCGCCACCAAGAGCTGATCAGCGAGCTGAAGTCGCTCGTGCTCAGCAGGCCGCTGCACGAGAACGTGCACGCCTCGCTGATGATCGCACTCCACCGCTCAGGACGGCGCCACGAGGCGCTCGAGGTCTACCAGGCCCTGCGCCGCAGCATGATCGACAACCTGGGGCTCGAACCGGGCCAGGAACTGCGCTCCCTGCACCAGGCGCTCCTGTCGGAGGGCACCGTCGGTGTGCCCCGCCAGCCGCGCCGCCGGCCCGCCCCCGTCGAGCAGCACCATCGCACCACCGCCCCGCGTCCCGAGCCCGAGAAGCCGACGGTGCCCGTGGCCGGCACAGCGCCCCAGGCACCCCGCTCCGCCGCTCAAGGCGTCCCCGTACCTGCCCAACTCCCGGCCGACCTGACCGACTTCACCGGCCGCCAGTCCATCGTCGGGCAGGCGGCTGCGGTCCTGGCCGGGGACGAGGAGCACACCCGCCCCCGCACGGCCACCCCCGTCGCGGTCGTCAGCGGGATGCCGGGTGTGGGAAAGACCGCGCTCGCGGTGCACATGTCCCACACCGTGCGACCGCTCTTCCAGGACGGGCAGCTCTACGCCGACCTGCGCGGCTCCACCGGCACCGGGCCCGGCCCCGCGGACGTCCTCCACGGCTTCCTCCGGGCCCTGGGGACGGCGGCCGGCGACATCCCGGCCGACCTCGAGGAACGGTCCAAGCTGTTCAGGTCCACCACGGTCGGCCGACGCCTGCTGATCCTGCTGGACGACGTGTCCTCCCTGGCGGAGGTACGCCCGCTGCTCCCCGGCGACCCGCAGTGCGCCGTCGTCATCACCAGCCGCAGGCGCCTGCACGGCCTGGACGGCGCCTGGAACATCGACCTGGATGCCATGGACAAGGCGGAGGCACGCGAACTGCTCTCCCGCATCATCGGCTACGCGCGGGTGGGCCGGGAACAGCAGGCGGCCGACCAACTCGTGGAGACCGTCGGTGGCCTGCCCCTGGCGGTCCGGTGCATCGGAGGCCGCCTCAACGGCAGCCCGGGCCTCACCCTGTCCGGCCTGGCCCTGCAACTGTTCTGTTCCGACAAGCTGCTGGACGAGCTGCGCCTGGGCGAACTCGACGTACGGTCTCGCTACGACGGCAGCTACGAGGGACTCGGCCGCGTGGAACGCAGCGTCTTCCGGCTCCTGAGCATCCTCCCCTCCAGGCAGTTCACCGCCGACTCCGTCGTCGAACTCCTCGGCAGCGACAGCCGCACCGTGGAACGCCAGCTCGAACGCTTCGTCGACAGCCACCTCATCAGCATCCGCTGGGAGAACGACACCGCCCAGTACGTGATCCCCGCGGTCACCCGCGCCTATGCCCGCGAACGACTGCTGGACACCCTCTGGCACGACGGCCCGGACCACGAGCGAGGCCGCCAACAGATCGCGGAGCCCCCGACCACACCGGAGGACCCGACCCCCGAACACCGCCCCCGCCGCCCCCAGAGAACCCCACCCGGCCCCACCCGAACAGCCCTCCCAGCAGGCGTCCGCCCGGACCGCAACCGCTGGTGAACTCCTGGGAGTGGGCATGGCTGGTGGACTTCCCCGAAGGCCCGCGCACTTCCCTTGGTGAGCTGTGGCGAAGGGAGTCCGTTGTCCGTTCTCAGCGGACGCGGAAGTCCTTCGCACTCGGATACGTCACATGGGTGCAGCCGCCCTGCCTGGTGATGTCCGAGACGTACGCGCGCAACAGGGCGGACAGGGTCTGGGGGCTGAGCGTGTCGTCGTAGAGGTAGCTGGAACCGAGAGTGCGCAGCGCGGGCTTGCCGTCACAGACCGAGGAGGCCCACCAGGCGCCACCGCCCTGCCCGCCCCTTCCCGCCGCGATGATCTCGTCCTCAATGCTGAGGCGGTCGTATCCCACCGTGGCCGCCTCGGCACCGAAGTACGAGACGGTGCGCAGCCACAGGGGCGAGTGGGTGCGTGCGCTGCGGGCGAACTGGAGCATGTCATCGGGCAAGCCCCGGGCGATGGGCCCGATCTGGTCGGGGCTGACCGCCAGTAGGCAACTCGCGACCGGGTTCGCGTCCCCGGCGGGTGTGGCGAGGAAACGGTCAGGCAGTTTGCCTTGCCCCTGCTTCTCGATGTGCCGGCCGAACCAGCGACACGAACCGTCCGCCGACCGTGCCGGGCGAAGAGCGGACGGCGCCTCGGGCAGCGGCTGGTCGGGCAGTTCGGGCAGCCCCGTGCGGCAACCGATCCGGTCTCTGAGCCGGTCGGCGGCGGAGCGGGCGATCCGGGCAAGGCGCTGACGGTCGGCTGCGGAGACTTCGTCGTAGTCGGCGCGGGCGGTGACATGCAGCAGAGGCGGTGCCCCCGAACTACTGCCAGGCCCACACTCGGCGCGCACAGTGGTGTACCAGTTCCCGTACCAGCCCAGGATCCCATCCCCCAAGGGCTGAGATTCGGGGCGGCGATCGGCGACAGCGGTGAAGTCGGACTCCTCGCTGCCGTCACCGTCCTTGCCGATGGACCCGTAGAACGGCTCCAGTCGGCCGTCATCACCGATCCAGTGCAACGGCTTCGAGGCGCTGCCGCCCTGCACCACCAGCGTGAACAATCCCGTCGCCTCGCCGGGGCCGGGCACCTCATAAACCGTGCAAGAGCTGGGCAGCGCACGCGCATCGAACCTGTCGTCATCATCAGGCTCAGCCCGGACCATCCCACCGCGCAGGTCCATCACCTCGGCCGGCGACACCAGCCGACCGCAGGCGGCACTGATCGCACGCTCGCTGGAAGCACGGTCACGAACGTCATCGACCGTCAACCAGCCCGCATACAGACTGAGCCCTGTCAAGCATCACCCGGGACAGAAACGTCAGGCATCAACTGGGATCCGACAGGGATTCAAACGACCAGCGCCGGGCTGGAAATTGAAGAGCTCTTGCGCGAGTACGAGTAGGTACGAGCTTCGGTCACTAGCCCCTCAGTCCGAAAAGGCTGGGGGGCTTGGTGGTGTCTCGGCCTCGTGTAGGCGGTCGCTAGTTGCGGTTTGCACCTTCCGCGTTGCGTGTGGTTTCAACGATGGCTGAGTGCATCATGCGTCTCGTCTGATTCACCCTCTTTGCATCGCGCCGCGAGATGTCGACTCTCGCGGTATGGGGGTTTTACGAGAAAGGCCGAGCAAGCTGGGAGGCGGCCAGTCACGCTGTATGTACTGCGGGCTGCCGGCAGATCGAGTGCTGACGCTGGAGCAGGACTGGGTGCTGCTTGAACCCGACATGGCCCCGTTGGCTCACACAGTGCCGGCGGAGCACCGGTGGATAGAGCTGTCCGACGGACGGGTGACCGTGTACGGCGTGTGCCCACCGGATCCGTTCCAGCGGTGCCGTATCGAGCACCGGCTTGCCTGTTCGGCGCAACAGCTGCCCGATCTCTGGCCGTGGTTGACGACGCTGCGCGCCGAGAACGAGCGACGAGTGGATCGAGAGCAGGACCCGGAACCACCGAGGCCCCCGGAGTTGTGGCCCGACGCGGGGTGATGACGACTCGGGAGCGCGTGCCGGCTCCCGACCGCGATTCTCCAGATTGACCTGGGCCGATGTCCCAAGATCCTGTCCACGAATAGTCCACAGCCCCCGGGCCGCTCAGCGCTGCATATGGCTGCACATACGCGAAGACCCCGACCGCAGCGTTTCCGCTGGTGACGGGGTCTTTGGGCACCTCATACAGGGTGCCCCCGGCAGGATTCGAACCTGCGCACACGGCTCCGGAGAGCATGTGTACCCAAGGGTTGAACCCCACCCTGACCAGCACTCTTTGGCTGGGGGCATGCGGGCGGAGTCGATCTCTATCGCATACCGTGCGCGGGTGAGCTTCGAACAGTCGTCGCCGTCCGGGGACGAGCCGGCCGATGTGCCTCTGTGCCCTGCGCCGGGCCACAGACGGTCCGGTGACCGCTTCGTCCCGAAGCGATTTGGGGTGCCCACTGTCCGAGTGCTGCTGTGCCTGTCACCTGTATGGATGGTCTGCTGACGTCCACGGTTGTTCGCGGGTGCGCGCTGTGGTTGTCACGCAGTTAGACACTCACCAGGGAGACAGGTGCGTGTTCACTTGGCACTGCCAACGCCTCCCAGGTCCGCCTCGCACGAGGTGCCGCGTCGTTCGGGTTGGCGGTACTGACGGCCGCACTGCTGCCGGTCAGATGACGTCGGCCTGCCCCTGATGCGGCTGTTCCAACTGTTGTTCCCGCTTGCGCTGCTCAATCCGAAGCGTCTCCACGTTCTCCGCGAACCGCTCCAGGTTCACCGCAGCGTCCGCATCCGCGTACGGCGCAATCCCCAGATCGAAGGCCGTGGCGTGCTGCTCTACTTGATCCGCGGTCTGCTGAAGGTTGTACGCCCGCTCACGGAATTTGAAATAGCCCGTCACCGCGGTGGCGAATGCCAGGAACGACCCCAGCATGATCAGGATCGTCTTACCCGGCTGCGGGGTCTCCCAGAAAGCCGTAGTCGCCGTGGTCCCCACCGACGCGAAGAACACCCCCCACTGAAACCAGTTGTGAATACGCCGGTAGAACCGTGTATCCCGCCGTAGACGATCTATGACCCGCGGTATGTGCTCCCGGTAGCCGTCTCGCCGTTCCGTCGTTGGGCGTGTCTTTGAGGCGTTGAGGATCCACCGGTCATGGATGATCTCCAGATCTCTGCGGAGCAGGAACACCGACCTGACACCGTGTTTCTCGTCCTTCACCCGCAGGAAGAAGCCGACCAGGAACACCGCCACCAGGACCAGCACCACCATGATGGTCACGATGTTGAACGTGCGCAGGTCCGGCACGTCTTCGGGCCACAGGTTTCCCCATCCGAGCGCTGCGAGAACCAGCGGCATCATCACAAGCGGCACCAGCCGGAGCCACCGCGACAGAAGAGCCCTGCGTATACGGCGCTCCGCCGTCGCGACGTCCCGCCGGTAGGTGATAACGCTGTTCGCGTACTCGTGCTGTTGAGCGGGTTCTAGGCTCCATCCATACTCTTGTTTTGGGTCATTGAGGAATTCAATGACATCTTCAACGAGGTCGCCCCAGGTGGAATCAGATTCCTCGGTAAACAAATTCTCAAGACGTACGTACTGCTTGTATCGGTCAGGTAACTCGTACCTCTGGTGGAAGATATATGCGCCGTCACTAGCGTATCTGACCTGTCGAGCTATTTGGACATATAGGGTCCACTTGAGTTCTTTCCTGTCGGTCTTCCATGCGGCGGAGAGGATCGCGGCTACGCCCTCCCAGGTCAACACGAATTCCTCAGGGAGGGGGGTGTGTATGTCGGCCTCGGACAGTCGCTGATCTTCGTATGCGAGGTGATGTAGGACATCACCCACCCACGGTTTGTAATTGTGGGCGGTCTCGGGTTCAGGTTCGCGCGGCACGTCGGTAAGGCCGGACATCGCGGAGTGGCTCCCGGTCAAGATGGTGGTGTGTGGTCGACGGCACGCTACCGCCGCCCCGCCTTCTACCCGTCGGTAACCCGCCTGTTAGGAAGTGGAGTTGACCACATCCGGTCCTAAGAAAGAATCTCAGACCTCGACGAAACACGGTTCTGCCGACCGCCCCAGCCAAGGGTTTCCCCTCCTTCGCTGGCATCGCACGCGAGCCGCCGGGCGCGGCCGGCCGGTGGCGAAGACAAGGAGGCCGTTCGCGCCGCAGAGGCGGTGCGCGCCCGCGCCGTGCGCGGGCCTTGATGAGGGAGAGAAGGATCCGTCTGGCTGGCAAACCGGCGAAGTCTGACCAGCATCTTCGAGGGCGCGAGGCATGGGAAGCTGGAGTAGGACGTTTGGCTAACTGAGGGGAGAACGAGTGTCGCAGCAGGCCAGCCCTCGGGGGACCTTCTTGCAGATTGCGGAGGTGGTGAAGGCCCAGATCCAGGCGGACCCGCAGATGGCACAGCTTCCGGCCGCCGGAGACCTCATGCGTGATCACGGTGTCTCGCGCGGGGTGGTGCTCCGCGCCTTCAAGGAGCTACAGGCGGATGGGGTCGCCGAACCGGTGCGAGGCGGCCGTTGGAGGGTCGTACGCCACGGTGAGGAGGTTGACCGGCGACCGCTGGAAGAGCGCATCGCCGACATCATCGCGGCCGAAGGGTTCAAGGTGGGGACCAAGTTCCTCAGCGCGTCGAATCTGATGGGCAGGTTCAAGGTGTCCCGGCCGACCGTGACCAAGGCTCTCGACAAGCTCGAAGCCGCCGGCGTGCTGGCGAGTGAAGGTCAGGGCAAGGTGCGGACAGTCCGCACGGTGCCGAACCGAGAGGAGCGTTCGTAGCTTGCCGACGTTGACGGAGTGGGCCTATCCCCTCGCGGAATCCCTGCTAGCTGAGCCGCTGCCGCGACGGTGGCGGCACTGCTTGGGCGTCGCCGAGAGGGCGCGCGCCATCGCGCTCATCCTCGGAGAGGACGCCGAACTGCTGGAAGCCGCGGCAGTCCTGCACGACATCGGCTACGCGCCCGACCTCGCCAAGACCGGCTTTCACCCCCTTGACGGTGCTCGCTACCTCCGGGACGTCGCGAATGCCGACGAGAGGGTCGTGCACCTGGTGGCCCACCACTCCTGTGCGTGGATGGAGGCCGATGCGCGAGGCTTGCGCGAGGAGCTGGAGGGGGAGTTCCCCCGCGAGACCGCGCACCTGAACGATGCCCTCTGCTTCTGCGACATGAACACCACGCCCGACGGCACGCCCACGAATCCTGTGGATCGGATCAACGAGATTGCCGGCCGCTACGGGCCCGACAGCCTGATCGGCACGTTCATTCGTCGCGCCGAACCCGAGATTCTGGCGAGCACCGCGCGCGTACTTGAGAGGGTCGCCGACGCCAAGCGTCAGCCGATGTAGGGAGCCGTCCGGGCCCGGTCCATGGCGTGCTCGATGCGGAGTCGCATGGTGGGGTGAACGTCCAACTCCCGCAGGTCCGTTGGGGCAACCCAACGGACCTGTGTCGTCTCGTTGCTCGTACGCAGCTCGCCGCCGACCGGGCGCGCACGGAAGCAGATGCTGAACTGCTGACGGATCTCGCCGTCGTCGTACTGCATGACGTGGCCGGGGTCCGTGTAGATCCCGGACATGTCGACGACCTCGGCCTTGATGCCCGTCTCTTCCCAGACTTCGCGGACCACCGTGTCACTGATGGACTCGCCCACGTCGTGGCCGCCGCCGGGCAGCGCCCAACGTCCGTTGTCGGACCGCTGGATCATGAGCACCTGCCCGGCGTCGTTCTGGACGAACGCCACGACCGAGGGCACGACCGAGTTGGCTGGCGGGGCGTCCGGGTCGTGCAAGTAGTCGATGCGTCCCATGCTCTCAAGCTCCCGTGATGTCGCGTTCGGTTACTGGCCTGGCGCCTTCCCAGGTCTGCTGAACGCTATTGGCAAACGTGTCGAACAGACCACTTCCGGGAAGACGGCGCAGGTGGAACACGGGTGCCATGTAGGCGCCGATGCCATACACGTGCGTGTTGGCCAACATCTCGTCATCGGCGCGATAGATCGAGTTGTAGAGCACCGTGTCGTGTAGACGGAAGGTGATCTCGGGATGGCTGGTGAACAGCGGGCGGTAGTTGACCAGCGCATTTCGGATCTTGCCGTCCATGATGCGGTGCCCTTCGTCGATGCCGCGCCGGATGACGGCTTCGCACTCTGGATCACCCATCAGTACTCGGATGCGGACGCCGCTCTCGGCCTTCTCCTTCAGCGTTGAGAAGAAGAGAGGGTCCTCTGCCAGGTAGATCCCGGCGTACACGAGGATGTCGATGCGTTCCGTGGCCCGCTCGCACATCTCGCGCCAGAGGCCCGACGGCACCGTGTGGCGATGCTGGTAGACGGTCACGATCTCGGCTTTCGCCAAGTCGGATGAGCTCTCGGCATTGCGGTCGTCGTCCCAGAGGGTCAGCACGTCGACCTGGAGCGCCGCCGCCGTTGCGTACTGGTGCCGCCGGTACGGCACCTTGCCCTGAGTGATCCACCGCTCAACGGTCTTTGGGTTGACCTTGATCTCGTCAGCGAGGCTCTGAATGGTCATGCCTCGTGCCAACAGGGCTGTCCGTAGACGCTCGTTGGACATCTGAGCCCTCCGTGGGACATCTAGGGAGCTCTTGACGGTAGCGAGATCGACCAGAGCTGTCCATGTACGGGGTGACCAACTCCCCTGAACTGGCGCGATCCTGATGGTGCGCCAAGAAATCCCGGCGCAAAACCAGGAGGTTCCGCCGCTCTACTTGACGGAGCCCCATACGGTACCTGTAAAACAGGTACCGCAAGACCGAACGTCCGGAGAGCCCCGTGAAACGGGTTCGAAGGAAACGTCTGTGCCTTGAGAACTCAACAGCGTGACAAGTCGACGGGGTGTGAGTCCCCGTCCCCGCGGCGGCCCGGGTGACGGCCGCCGGCAGCCACTTCCCCGCGCACCGGCTCTGGAGAACAGCTCTCGGGATCATCCCTCCCTCACGGGAGGTCAACCCGTTGGATGCCACCCGGTGTGCGCCGCCCTGCTGGCGTCAGAGCAGTGACGATGACGCACCCGGCCTTCCGGCTCGGGACCGGTCCGCTGCCGCAAGCGGCGGGCCGGTGAAGCCGGTTCCCTTCCTCGCCCCACTGGTTGCACGTCCGGGTTCGACTCCCGACCGGGGCACTTGGGCCCGCCGCGTTCGCGGCCGTGGCCGCTTCTCGGGCTGGCCGCCCTCTCGCCAACGTTTCGCGGCCCCCGGCTCTCTCCGTCCCTTCGACTCAGGAGCAAGCCATGCAGAACTTCGTCTCCGGCCACCAGGCCGACACGACGGAAGATTTCCTCGAACTCGCCCTCGGTACCCCGGTTGACCTGTGGCTCGGAGTCCAGGGGGAGACCGAGGAGGAGCGCGCCGCCCGGCTGGACGCGGCGCGCGACATCCTCGCCGACTACCCCGAGCTTCCCGACCGCGCGGTGCAGGTGGCCGCGCGCACGCTGGACGAGGCGGGCCTGCTGCGCCTGGCGCCGCTGCCCACGCCCAACGCCGCCCGGCGCCGCAACCTGCGGACGGGGGTGGCCGCGTGAGCCAGAACCTGACGCTGGACGACCTGTCCGCGCCGATGCGCGCGCTGCGCCTGCTGGCCGTCGACTTCGGGCACCTGCCGGCTCCCACCTTCGGCCTCTCGCCCATCTACCCGAACCGGTTGGAGCTGGCGCTCCACTCCGGACTGCCCGACTTCGAAGCGTGGCGCGAGGCGCTCGATGCCGTCCCCGGCGACGTCGAGTACCGCGTCCAGGGCGACGGCCGGACGCGGGTCCTGCGCACGACTGTCGCGTACGCGGGTGCCGAGCTGGAGTTGGTCGGCTACGGCGACATCGCCGCCCCCGTGCTCGCGGAAGCGGGTGCGGCATGAACGCCCCGGCGCGGGTCGACGCCCCGTTGACGCCCGTCGAGACGCCGTCGACGTCCGCCACCGTGGACCACGCCATCACCGCGCTGGCCGCGGTGCTCACCGTAGTGCTGACCGCGGTGGCGTTCTGGCTCTCCTACGAGCACTTGCAGGAGGTGGCCGCCCGGCACGGCATGGCGGAGGCGGTGGCCCGGTCGTGGGCCTGGCCCGCCACGGTGGATCTGTTCATCGTGATCGGGGAACTGCTGATCCTGCGTGCCTCGCTTGCCCATCGGGTCGACTGGTGGGCAATCGCCCTGGTCACCGCAGGAGACGGCGCCTCCATCGCGCTGAACGTGGCCGGGGTCGGGCAGGACGCCAACGCCCTCAACTACGTGGTCGCCGCGGTTCCGCCCGTCGCTGCCCTGCTCGCGTTCGGGGCGCTGATGCGGCAGGTGCACACCTATCTCGCCCGACGGGCGATGACGGGCGTCACCACCCCGCCGACGGGCGTCGAAGCTCCGTCGACGCCCGTCACAGTGCCCGTCGACGGCCCGCAGCCCGCGCCGACCGCATCCGCGAACCTCATGCTGGATCCGGTGCCCGTGGCTCCGGCGGAGCCGGTGGCAACCGAGACCGCGTTGACGCCCGTCACCTCGGATCCGGTACCCGTCGTCAAGTCGTCGACGGTCGTCGACCTGTGCCCACCGGTGATCTACTCGAACCGGGTCGATCAGTTGGTGCGGGCGCTGTACGGCACCGACTTCACGCAGCCGAGCACCACGCGCATGACGATGGCGATGGCCGGTGCGGGGCTCGGGGCGTCGGAGTCGACGGCCCGCACAGCGCGCGGCCGGGTCAAGGCGCGTGAGCAGTACCTGGCCAACTTCCCCGCCGCGATCGCCGGTTGAGCGGGAGGCCCGCGTCATGTCACGCGCCTATGGCCGCTGCTTCGATCCGACCGGCGCCCGCTACGGCATCCCGACCTACCCGTTCCGCCTGGCCCCCGACGGTCTGGCCACCCGGCGACAGCTCCGCGCGAAGGGGCTGCGTCCGGGGGGTCAGCCGATCGCCGCTCAGGTGATGCGGGCCAACCGGCGGGCCGGGGGCGTGCAGGTGGCCTACCTCTACCGGATCGACCTGGCCAAGCCGGTCCGTCCGATGACGTCCCGCAAGTGGGGTGCGCTCGCGCTGGCCATGTTGGCCCGCCGCACCTGCCCCCGCTGCCTGCTCGATGTCGGCTACTGCATCCCGCGCTCCTACGGCATCTGCGGGGTGTGCCTGGCCGCCGAGGAACAGCGCGCTGCCTGAGTCCTTCAACTCCCAAGGAGCTCCGCTATGTCCAGTCGTACCCGTACCCGCAAGGTGAGGACCGCCGCGGGTGTCCACACCGTCCAGCTCCCGCGACAGCGCGGGCGCCGCTCGCAGCCGTTCGTGGTCGTCGTCCCGGAGCGGCCCTCCCTGACCCGCGAGGCACTCAGCTTCGTGGGCCGCGGGCTGTGGATGGCCCGTCACGCGCTCGCGCCGACCGGCCTTGCCCTGCTGGCCCTTGTCATCACCGGCCTGCTGCACGTCATCGCCTGGTGGTCCGCTCTCGTGCTCGCCCCCGCGGCCGTCGCGCCGGCGGTGTGGTTCGCCGTCGTGCAGCGCTCGCGCCCGGCGCAGGGCTCCACGCTGGCCTGGCGTATCGCGCTGGCCGTGTTCGCCACGCTCGCGTTCGCGTGGGCGGCGCTGGCGGCGGGGTTCGGACCGTGGGCGGGTCCGCTGTCCCTGGTCTGGCTGCTGACGCTGATCGTGGCGCAGACCACGTGGCTCATCGTCCGCCGCACGCACTGACCTGAGGAGATCACGTCTGATGGCAACCCCGACGCGCAACGGCACCGGCCGCAATGGTGGCGCCGCGAACAGCACGAACAGCAACAACGGCAAGGGCAACAAGTTCGCCAACGTGGGCGCCGCCGCTGGCGGGTTCGTCGGTGCGATGGGCGGCTCGTTCGTCCCGCCGATCAACGTCACCGTCAACAACAACCGCAGCCGGAGCCAGGCTGGCGGCGGCCGGTCGGGCAACCAATCCCTGCTGCCTGCGCCGGAGTTCACCTCCCCGGCGCAAGTGCGGAACTACTGCAACACCCTCCGCGCGGCCAGCGTGACGCTGTCCATTGAGGTGGCCATGGCTGCCGAGATCCTGGAAAGCGTCCTGGCGGCCGTGCCGGACCCGGAGGGCCGCGCGTTCGGCTCCCGGATCCGGGCCCGGAAGGTGTCCCGCAAGATGCGCAAGGCCGCCGACGGCATGCGGGACGCGGCCAAGAACGCCGCCGCCTGCTACTCGGCTTTCCAACAGGAGTTTGAAGAAGAGATCAACCGGGTGCGGCACCGTGCCCGGCGTCCCGCTCAGCCGGTCATGAACTGGGCTCAGCAGTAAGGAGGTCGGGTTATGGCCCGTGATCGAAACAGCATGACGACCTACTACCCCGACGGCATGCCCGGCTACGTCATGGACCCGCAGGGAGGGCCCGAGAACGGCACCGTCCGCGCGTACCTGCTGCACAAGGCCAAGCCGCACATCCCGCCGTGGCTCGGGTGGGGCGCCGCCGGTCTGGTCGGCGCGGTGGGGCACTGGCGGTGGCCGGACAACACGGCGGCCGCCGTGGGCCTGACCCTGGCCTCGGTGGCGCTGACCGGCGTCACCTGGGCCGCGGGCAAGTCGACCACCAAACAGCGCCGCATGCACTCCGCCGTCACGGTGGCGTGCGGCTCGGCATGGGTGACCGCCGCCTGCCTGGCCGGACCCACCGCCGGGCCGGTCGACGACCTGTACCTGATGGGCGGGCCCGCGGTGGCCCTGTCGTGGAACGTGCGCATGGTCCTGCGCCACAACGCCGAAGGGGCCGCGGGCAGTTCGGACGGGGGCCTGTTGGAGAAGGTGGGGTTGGCGCGGGCGCAGATCGGTGCGGCGAAGGTGGAGCCCAACCGGGTCACCGCGCCGCTCGCGCTGCAGCCTGGCGAGCAGACCAATGACGACGTCGCCAAGGCGCTGGCCCGGATCGCGTCCGCGCTGGACCTGCCGAAGTCAGCCGTCCGCTACAGCCCCGACCCGGACTCCGAGCGCCGGGGCGATCTGGTGATCGTGCCGGAAGACATGCTCGCGGAGGTCGTGGAGTGGGAGGGGCCCTCCAGCCTGGGGGGCTCGATCGCGGAGCCGCTGGTCATCGGCCGCTACGACGACGGTGCCCCGCTGCTGATCTGGCTTCCGGGTGATCCGGACGCGGGTCGCAACTCCACACACGTGCTGGTCGCGGGCGGCACCGGCTCCGGCAAGGGCGACGCCGCCCTGAACCTGCTCACGGAGATCCAGTCCCGCACCGACGTGATCGTGTGGTTCTCCGACCCCAAGGCGTTCCAGGACTTCGCACCCCTGCGCTCCGGTCTGGACTGGGCTGCGGAGGGCGGCTCGCAGACGGAAGTCATGGTGGCGGCCGTCGAGGCGGCCATCCCGGCACGCACGCGCTGGCTCGGCTCGCACGGCTACCGGCAGTGGGTTCCCGCCGCGGCGCAGGTGCAGAGCGACCCGGAGCACTCCTGCCGCACGGACGGCCGGGCCTGCAGCTGTGCGGGGATGCCGTTCCTGGTGGCCTGGTTCGAGGAGGCCGCCAACACCCTCCGGGCGATGGGTGACGACGCGTTCACCGGCATCGCGCAGGAGGCCCGGTCCGCCGGTATTTCGCTGATCGTGTCGTTGCAGCGGCCGTCGTACGACCAGATGTCGACCAGTACCCGCGCCTCCCTCCCGTCCGTGATCGCGCTCGGCTGCGACCCGCGGGATGAGGGGTTCTCGCTGCCGGAGACGGTCATCGACGCGGGGGCGCACCCCGGGGCGTGGGGCAACCGGCGCCCTGGCTACTGCTACGTCGTCTCGCCGGGCATCGACGAGGCCCGCTACCCCTCTCCGGGGCGCACCCGGCGCTTCACCCTGCGCACGGTGCCGGTCATGGAACGGCTCGCTTCGTGGGCGCAAGCCAACGGCGCGGTTGCCGATCCGGTCACCGCCGGTGCGGCCTCCGGCGTCGCCGGGGGCGCGTACACCGGCCGCATCGCACCAGACAGCACCGGTGAGCCGGTGGCGCTGCGGGTTGTCGACGAGGAGGACGACATGGAGCATGGCGGTCTGCTGGTCGACCCGGAGGACGCGGACATCGACCCCGAGGCGGAGCTTCCCGAGCCGGAGGAGGGCGACGACGCCCCGATCTTCGGTGAGGAGGCGGGCCGTAAGCCGTCTCCGGAGGAGGCACGCCGGCTGTTCGCCGCCGCGCTGGAGGAGTTCGAGGATGAGGGCCGCATGATCGTCGGTCCGAAGGACTTCACCGACTGGTGCGACCAGCACAACCTG
The DNA here is from genome assembly GCF_043673425.1 of Streptomyces sp. M41. Lineage (NCBI taxonomy): Bacteria > Bacillati > Actinomycetota > Actinomycetes > Kitasatosporales > Streptomycetaceae > Streptomyces > Streptomyces sp. M41. Next base: position 98,916 of record NZ_JBIMKE010000022.1, read on the forward strand.
TCCCGCTCCTGGGTGTCCCTGCGGCTGAAGGAGGCTGCTCACGAGGGCCGGTTGGACGCCACCAGCACCACCGGTCGGTGGCGCATCGTCCCCGCCCTAACGGCCGCCTGACCGCCGTAACGCGTTACGGCGGTCTAACACCCAAACCCCTAGGCAGGCACGCGTGTTACCCGCCCTAACAGCGGCCGTTCACGCTGCCTAACACCTGCTCGTAACACCCACTCGCACGGGCCCGCCCGCGTCTGTGGGGCGGGCCCGCGGACCTTCCGAAGGGAGCCCGATGCCCCACCGTGACCCGCCGGGGATCCTCGCCCCGCACATACCCGCCGACGCCTACCGCCGCGCCGAAGCCACCGGCGCCCCGGTCGTCATCGTTGTCCAGGGCAGCACCCACCACGGCATTCCGTGGCAGCGCGCCCTGATCCCCTTCGCCGTTGTCGGCGCCGCCGCACTCGGCACTTGGGGACTGGTCGTCGCTCTGTGCGCGCTGCTGGACGCCGTCGCTCACACCGCCACCGTCATCGCCGGCGCCGCCGGACCGATCGGCGTCGGCGGAATCACCCTCAAACTCACCCGCTCCAAGCATTGAACCAGGGAGACAGCATGTCGCTCGGAGAGACCTCGGTCACGATCATCGGCAACCTGACCGCCGATCCGGAGCTGAAGTTCACCGACTCCGGCCAGGCGCTCGCCAAGTTCACCGTCGCATCCACCCCGCGCACCTTCGACAAGGACTCCGGCCAGTGGAAGGACGGCACGTCCACGTTCTTCCGTTGCGCCGCCTGGCGCTCGCTCGCCGAGCACGTCGCCGAGTCCCTCACGAAGGGCTCGCGCGTGGTGCTGTCCGGCCGGATCCGGCAGCACAACTGGCAGACCGAGCAGGGCGAGAACCGCTCCATGCTCGCCGTGGAAGTCGACGACATCGGCGCCTCGCTGCGCTTCACCACCGTCGCCATCAACGGCAAGACGGTGGACAAGCCGGACGCCTCCGGCGACCCGTGGAACACCGACGGCAACACCGCCAAGCCCCCGTTCTAGATACGCCCGGGGCGGTCGCCCTCTCGCCAAAGAATCGCGACCGCCCCGGCTCTCCCGTCCCTTCGACAGAACCGGAGACCTCCAGCATGACGCATGACGCACGACCCGCGCTGCTGTCCGCAGCGCTGCAAGCAGCCGCCCGCGGGTGGTACGTCCACCCGCTCCGCCCCGGCGCCAAGGGCTCTGCGCTGCACGGCGAACGCACCTGCCCCCAGACCGGCGAGTGCACCGGCGGACACCTGAAGTGGGAACAGCGCGCCACCACCGACCCCGACCGAATCCGCGCCGCGTGGGCCGCGGGCGCGTTCAACGTCGGCATCGCCACCGGGCCGTCCGGCCTGGTCGTCGTCGACCTGGACGTGCCCAAGGAGAAGAGCGGGAAGGGCAGTTCGGACGCGCCTGACGGCGCGACGTCCTTTGCGGCGCTCTGCGAGCGCGCCGGACAGCCAGTCCCCCTCACGTACACGGTGCGGACGCCCAGCGGCGGACTGCACCTGTACTACGACGTGCCGCCGGACGTCCGGCTGTTCAACACCGCCCGCACCGTTGCGCCGAACGTGGACACCCGGGCGTGGGGCGGGAACATCGTCGCCGCGGGCAGCACGCCTCAGGGCGCCTACGAGGTCATCAATGGCGCCCCGGTGGCCACGCTGCCCGCCTGGCTTCTGAGCCTGCTCCAAACCCCGGCCACACCCGACCGGGCACCCGCTCCACTGCTCATCCCGGGCCAGGCCACCCGCCGCGCTGAGGTGGCCCTGGCGCGCGAGACGGCCGCCGTCAGGGGCACGGCGGAGGGCGGGCGCAACAACCGGCTGTTGGCGGGCGCCCGCGCCCTGGGGCGCTTCGTGGCCTGGGGCGAGATCACCCAGGACGCGGTCGAGACGGCTTTTCAGGCGGCCGGCGAGGCGGCCGGACTGTCCTCGGGCGAGTGCCGGACCACAATCCACAGCGCCCTGGACTGGTCGATTCGCACCTGCCGGCCGCGAGAGACGGCATGACCACCGCCCCGGCCCGCGCGGGCCTGAAAAGCCGTCCCGACACCGCCGATCGGCCGGACTCCGCCAACACCGCGGTGCCCGTGGCTCCTGATTGCGGCCGAAAGAAGGTCGCCCGTCAGGGCGTCCTTTCAGCCCTTCCCCCCGAGCAGCCCCCGAGCACCCCGCCGCGCGGTGACGGACGCTTCCCCGTGGCCTGGCTCCACATCCGCGCCCCGTACGGTGCCACCCCAACCGCCACCTCCAAGTGCCTGTGCGGCCGTGACCGCAGCGCCGTCGGCCACCGCAAGGTGCTGGCCCTGATCGCCGATCACACAGCCCACAGAGACGCCTGCCCGCTCCGCACCACCCAGGAAAGGAGGAACGCCGCATGACCAGCACCAACACGCCCACGCCGCCCATCGACGGCGCGGCCCTGCTCGATGAGGTCGAAGCGTTCCACCGCCGTTTCAACATCTTCCCCAGCGAAGCCGCGTATGTGGCTGTGACCCTCTGGGACGCCCACGCTCACCTGCTCGATTCCTTCGATTCCACTCCGCGCATCGCGTTCCTCTCGCCGGAGCCGGGATCCGGCAAGTCCCGCGCGCTGGAGATCGTGGAAACCCTGGTGCCCAACAGTATGGCTGCTGTGGCTGCGTCGGCATCGGCGCTCTTCCGCTCGGTCTCCGGCATCGACGGTGAGCGCCCAACGATCGTCTTCGACGAGATCGACACCGTGTTCGGGCCCAAGGCCGGAGAGAACGAACAGCTCCGCGGGTTCCTGAACGCCGGACATCGGCGCGGGCGGCTCATGTACCGGTGCGTGGGAGACGGCGCCAACCAGACTGTGCAGGGCTTTCCCTCGTACGCCGCGGTGGCCATGGCCGGACTCGGCTCGCTGCCCGACACAATCCTGACCCGCTCGGTCATCATCCGCATGCGCAAGCGCGCGCCCAACGAGACAGTTGAGCCCTACCGCGAACGCCTCAACGAGCACGAAGGCCATGCCTTGCGCGATCGGCTTGCCGCATGGGCCGACACCGTCCGCGACCGCATCGCCGGCGCCTGGCCCACCATGCCGGAGGGAGTCACCGACCGCCCGGCAGACGTGTGGGAACCCCTGCTCGCGGTCGCCGACGCCGCCGGGGGCGCCTGGCCGGAGCGCGCCCGCCTGGCCTGCGTGGAGCTGGTCCGCGCAGCGCAGGACAACAGCGAAACCTCGCTCGGGGTACGCCTGTTGACCGACCTGCGTGACCACGTCTTCAACGGCGCCGACCGCGCCCCCACGGCCGTCATCCTGGACAGGCTCAACAGCCTGGAAGACGCCCCCTGGGGGGACCTCAACGGCAGGCCCCTGGACTCCCGGCGGCTCTCGCGGATGCTCAAGGAGTACATGCGGGCGGACAACAAGCCGATTCAGGCTCGCAACATGCGGACCGCGTCCGGACTGCTCAAGGGCTACTACGCGGCTGACCTGCGGGACGCATGGATGCGCTACTGCCCGCCGCCGCTTCCGCCCCTTCCGGAATCCGCTACATCCGCTACATCGGCCGCGCCGGACGCTGAACCGCTTCTGACCAGCGTCAACGCGTAGCAGACCGACCACCTACCAGCCGCTACACCGCCCTCCCGGGCCGCTACATCCGCTACACCCTGGGGGCGGTGTGGCGGTTCTATCCGCTACACGCCACGCATCCGCTACAGAAAACAGGCCCCTGACCTGCGATGTAGCGGATGTAGCGGATGTAGCGGACCTGCGGGAAGGACGGCGTAACTATCCGGGACAGGAGAGACGCCGTGGCCAGGCCGCGCGACGAAATGCTCACGATCTCGCAGGTGATCGAAGAAGTCGGGATCCCGCGAGCGACCTTCTACCGCTGGCGCGCATGCAAGAAGGGCCCGAAGTCCATCAAGCTCCCGAACGGCGCTGTACGGATTCGTCGTTCGGAACTCGACCGTTGGTTGACCTCGTTGGAGGAAGCCGCGTGACACGCAACAACCAAGGGGTCGGGCAGAACAGCAGCCCGGCCCCAGAGGGGTTTTCCTTCGACGTGCGTCTTTGGAAGGTGACCAAGGCGCAGAGCAAGGCCCGCCCCCACCAACTCCGTTGGAAAGTCGGTGGCAAGGTAAGCAGCTCCACCTTTGCCACGGTCGCGCTCGCGGAGAGCCGTAGATCGGAACTGTGGCAGGCAATGCGCCGTGGCGAGGCATTCCGCATCGCGGACGGTCTGCCTGAATCCGAGGTACGGGCCGAGGCCAGTGCGGAGCAAGCCCGTACGGAACTGCCCTGGTTCGCGTTCTGCCGCGAGTACATGGCGATGCGCTGGCCGACCGCTGCGGCCAAGACCCGTGAGGGCATCGCCGACGGGCTCGCCGCGGTGACGCTGGCCCTGGTGGAGCAGGAACAGAAGATGCCGTCACCGGAAGAGCTACGCCTAGCCTTCCGGTGGGCGGTCATTCCCAAGAACGTTGAACTTGACCCGCCGGAGGAACTTGAAGACGCCTACGGGTGGATCTCCAAGAAATCGCTTCTCGTTTCCTCGCTGGAAGACCCGAAGATTCTCCGTGATGTTCAGTATCGGATCTCCTTCAAACTGGACGGCACACCCGCGGCGGGGGAGACCTCCCGTCGTCGTCGGCGCGCGCTTAACACGGCGGTTGAATACGCCATCGAGCGCAAGCTGCTGACGGAGAATCCACTCACCGCCATCAAGAAGGTGAAGAGTTCCTCATCGGACCGTGTGGACCCCCGTGTTCTCGTGAACAAGATGCAGGCTGCTCAACTCCTCGCGTCGGTCTCGTACGTCGGGACATGGGACCGCAAGAAGGGCCGGCGCCTGGTGGGCTTCTACGCGGTCATGTACTTCGCGGGGCTCCGCCCGAGTGAGGCTGTGGGCCTCAGGAAGGCTGATTGCTTCCTCCCAGAGAAGGGGTGGGGCGTTCTGACGCTCCACGACACGCACCCCGTATCTGGCAAGCAGTGGACAGACAGCGGAGAGCGCCACGACAAGCGCGGCCTGAAGTCGAGGGAGGCCAAGGAAGACCGGCCGGTCCCGATTCCGCCGCCGCTCGTGGCCATACTCCGCGCCCACCTGAAGGAGTTCGGCACGGCCAAGGACGGGCGGCTCTTCACGAACGAGCGGGGCGGTCTCGTGGGCAGCAGCACCTATTGGCGCGTGTGGCGGGACGCTCGGGGGTACGCACTCTCGCCGGACCTTCAGGCTTCCATCCTCGGGGGTCGGCCGTACGACCTGCGGCACACCTGCATCACGACGTGGCTGAACGCCGGCGTGCCCGTGGCCGAGGTCGCCCGTCGGGTCGGCAACTCGCCCGAGGTGATCCACCGCGTCTACGAGGGGTGCATCTACGGCCAGGAGGAGGCCATGAACAAGAAGATTGAAAAGGAACTGGACTGGCCAGACGATGAACTCTCCCGTTGAGACTCACTACCTGGGGACGGGTGCCTGATGCCTTGTGACCAAGCACCCGCCGCGGCTGCTGGACGGTGGAACGGGCTTGGGTGCGAGACGAGCACCATTGTCAGCCGGTCAGGAACTTTCGGACTGTCAGCCCTAGAGTGGCGGTGCCAAGGAACACGGCACCGCCGGCTCCGAGTGCACCCGACAGCTGAGTTCCGGTGGTCCAGAAGAGGCCAGTAGTGGCGATGGCGAGCGTCAGGGCAGCGATCATGATGATCGCTGCCCAGACGCCACGGAGCGACGGGTCTTGATTCGGCATGGGTTCGGTCCTCTCCCAGCAGGGCGATTGATGCGGAGTCTTGGGACGCTGCAATGGTGACTCTGCCAGGAAGTAAAACCGCAGGTCAAAGGCCATACGATGCCGTTGTGCTGGAGTGCTTCAGTCGTAGTGCTTGCTCTGTTGGGCAGCCTTGCTGTAGTCAAAAGGTCGTTGTGCTGTCGTGCCCTGTCCCTGGTGACGGGGCTTTTATAAGGAAGAACGACCAGGACCCCCGGGACCCCGATACCCCCACACCCCGGTCTCTCCTGCAGGAAGGCAAAAGATCATGGAAACGCGAGACCGGCGCGAAGAAGCGCTCACGCATCTGCGGGGGGCGGCGGCTAAGTCGCAGCGATCGGGGAATGTGCCGTTCCCGCCGGCATTCGTCATTGCGGCGGCCGGGCAAGACACTCCGCCGCCGCTTGCGCGGATGATCCAAGGGGGTCAGGGTGGCGCTGTCCGCTTGGCTCTGTACCTCTGCATCACCATGATGGCGACGAGCAAGCCCTACGACCTCAAGGCTCCGCCCATTCCCAAGTCTTGGGCTCGCATGCTGGCACTCGACCCAGGGACTGGCGCACGGCGCGTGTCGCGCAATCTCAAGTGGCTTGCTGACAACGGGTTCATCAAGCTGGAGCCGCGTTGGGGCGGTGCGCCCGCGATCACGCTCTTGAGTCCTGCTGGGAGTGGCGGCGAGTACGTCCGCCCCATAGAGCAAGGTCGGTATATCGGTGTGCCCATCGAGTTCTGGACCCAGGGCTGGCTCCTGGATCTATCGCCAACGGCGGTGGCGCTGCTCCTGGTACTTCTCAATGAGCTAGGCGGCAAGGACAAGCCTCGGTACGTCACAGCGGAGAAGCGTCATCGCTACGGACTGTCCTCCGACACGTGGACGAAGGCCACCAAGGAGCTGGTGCAGCACCAGTTGCTGAGGGTGGGGCAAGAGACGCAAGGCAGCTTTTACGAGTACGAGAGGAGGAGGAACACGTACTGGGTCGAGGTTGAGCGCTTGAAGGAGCAGCCCTAGAGGCCCAGCAGGAAGCTGCGCCCTCTATCGCAGGTCTATCGCGATCAGTGCGAAACAACGAGAAAGAGCGGGACCCAGTGAGACTGGCTCCCGCTCTCTTCTGTCGGCATCCGCCCTGGTCAGCGCTTGATTCCTGCTGATCCTCGGCGAGTGCCCCCGGCAGGATTCGAACCTGCGCACACGGCTCCGGAGGCCGTTGCTCTATCCCCTGAGCTACGGGGGCGTGTCGGGCGCCTTGCTTGGCGGCGACGGGTAGAACCCTACCAGCTCTGGTGGGGTGTTCATGAACGGTTTCCGGGTCGCGGCACCCGGTGCGAGCTGGGGTGGCTCGCTCGCAGGGGTGGAAGTGGGGAAAACCCGGACGCGGTGGCGGGTGTCGACCTACTCTCGAGTTGTGCCAGGCGCGTTCGGCCGGGTTCTTGTTGTGGACGACAACAAGGTCATCCGGCAGCTGATCAGGGTCAATCTCGAGCTCGAGGGGCTCGAGGTGGTGACCGCGGCCGATGGTGCCGAGTGTCTGGATGTCGTGCATCAGGTGCGGCCCGATGTGATCACCCTGGATGTGGTCATGCCGCGACTGGACGGGCTCCGGACGGCCGCCAGGCTGCGCTCCGATCCCCGTACTCGTGATCTCCCCCTCGCCATCATCAGCGCCTGTACCCAGCACGAGGTCGACAGTGGCCTCGACGTCGGTGTCGACGCCTTCCTCGCCAAGCCCTTCGAGCCCGCCGAACTCATTAACCTCGTACGGGAGTTGATCGAGCGGAAGGGGAGGGAAGTGCAGGAAGAGGGCGAGGGGGCGGAGGGCCGGGAGGTGGATGAGGCCGTCTGCGGAGGTGGCCTCGGGGGAGCCGGGGAGATCGCCGGGCGTACCGGTCGTAACGGCGGTTGACCGTTCAGGTCGGCTGATCGTTCGGGTGGCCACGCCATGGCTCGGCGGCGAGGCGAGTCGGCTGCACGGCATTGGTTGCTCGGCCGCCGCCGGGTCGGTCCGCCCGTGTGGGTAGCTGCTCCCTGGTGGCGGTCGTCCTCGTCGGGCGACATCTGGTGCCTGTTCGTCGCGTCAGCTCCGGCCCGGTCCCCCGCGGCTGACGGCCGTCCCGGCCTGCGCCGCCTCCTACACCTCTCCGCCACTCGAAGCCCGCCCCTCAGTCGGCAGCCCGCCCAGCCCTCGGCCTCCCAGTCATCAGTCTCCCGGCTTCGCGCCTCCGAGCCCCGCCTCCGGCCCGACGCCCAGACCCCCGACCGCCGGCTGCCGTCCTCGCCGTAGCCCCAGCCCCCAGGGACCAGCCCCCAACCCCGCCCCTCAGCCCAAGCGCGCCCGGCACTCCCGCCGCGCCGAGCCCACCCCGGCACGCCCCCAACCACCCAGTCCACATCCCGGGACCCCGCCCAAACCCATTCGCATCCCCACCCCCTTCCTCCCATACGCTTGTCCCGTGACCCCCGTCGAGCTGTCCCGTACCGTGCTGTGCGCGGTGCGTCGTGCTGTCGATGACGGGGAGCTGCGGGTCACCGTGCCGGAGCGGGCTGTGGTTACCGCCCCCGGGCCAGGTGGCTGTGGCGACTACGCCACCAACATCGCGCTTCAGCTGGCCCGCCCGGCGGGACAGCCGCCACGGCAGGTCGCCGAGATCCTCAAGGCGCGGCTCGCCGGCAGCGACGGGGTCCGTGACGTCGTCGTCACCGGGCCCGGGTTCCTCAACATCAGCCTCAGCGAGACCGCGCCCACCGCCCTTGTCGCAGAGATCCTGCGGCGCGGGCCGCGTTATGGGTTCGCGGACGGGCCCACCGGTCAGCTGGTGCAGCTGCACTGTCCGCACGAGATCCGTGCCGTCGTCGTCATGGAAGCCGTCGCCCGGCTGCTGCGCGCACAGGGCGCCCTCGTCCGTACGAGCTGCGAGGCCCGGCCCGAGGCGGAGTGGGAGGCCGCGCTCGGCGTACACGTCGATGCGTCCGGGCAGCCCGGCGTCTCCGGCGGCGCCGCGCCCCTCGACGTCAACGTGCGTCCCGTCCCGGCGCCCGCCGACCCCGTTCCGCTCGGCCGCGACGCCGCCCGCTGGGCCCTGCTGCACCCCGCCGCCCACGACCGGCCCCGCATCAGCGACGACCACCTCGTACAGCGCGAGAGCAACCCTCTCTTCCGCGTCCGTTACGCCTACGCCCGCACCCGAGCCCTCAGCCGCAATGCCGCCGACCTGGGGTTCAGCGCCGAACCCGGGGACATGCGGCCCGAAGCTGTCACCGCGCTACCTGGGGGCCTCGGGCCCGAAGCCGTCACCCCGCTACCCGGGGGCCTCCGGCCCGAAGCCGTCACCCCGCCACCCAAGGAGCCTCGGCCCGGAGCTGTCACCCCGCCACCCAAGAACCCTCGGCCCGAAGCCCGCACCCCGCTCCCGGATCACCCTCTCGATGCGGCGGCACCGGCCCCGGCGGCAGCGCACGGCCCCGCCGACCTGGGCTTCGACGCCGGCCCCGGGGACGTGCGGCCCGAAGCCGTCACCCCGCTACCCAGGGTCCCACCCCACGGATCCCCCACCCCACCCCACGGATCCCCCACCCCCCCATGGCAAGAAGTAGTAACCCTGCTGGCGGATCACCCCCGTGTGCTGGCCCAAGCGGCAGCGCACCGTGCTCCTGACCGTCTCGCCCGGCACCTCGTCAGCGTCGCCGATGCCGTTCTGCCCGTGTTGTCCGGTGTCCTCCCGTCAGGTGGGGAGAAACCCTCGGCCGCCCACCGTGCCCGGCTCGCTCTTGCCGAAGCCGTCGGGACGGTGCTGGCCGGTGGCCTGTCCCTGCTCGGCATCGACGCACCCGACCATCTCTGAGAGAGCCGAAGAGAAGCAATGAGCCGTTCCGCACACCCCGCCGGGCCCCGTCACGCCGACGTCCTTCCCGAGGGGCACTACTCGGCGCCGCCCGCCGACCTCAACGCCCTCGACCCCAAGGTGTGGGCCCAGACCGTGGCCCGCGGGGCCGACGGCGTGGTCACCGTCGGCGGTGTCGACGTGAAGACCCTCGCCGAACAGCACGGCACCCCGGCCTACTTTTTGGACGAGGCCGACTTCCGGGCCCGGGCCCGTGCCTGGCGCGGTGCCTTCGGGGCCGACGCCGACGTCTTCTACGCCGGGAAGGCGTTCCTCTCCCGCGCCGTCGTGCGGTGGCTGCACGAGGAGGGGCTCAACCTGGACGTGTGCTCCGGGGGCGAGCTGGCCACCGCCCTCTCCGCCGGCATGCCCGCCGACCGCATCGCCTTCCACGGCAACAACAAGTCCGAGGTGGAGATCCGCCGGGCCATCGAGGCCGGGGTCGGGCGGATCGTCCTCGACTCCTTCCAGGAGATCGTCCGCGTCGCCCACATCGCGCAGGAACTCGGCAAGCGGCAGCGGGTGCAGATCCGGATCACCGTCGGGGTCGAGGCCCATACGCACGAGTTCATCGCCACCGCCCACGAGGACCAGAAGTTCGGTATCCCGCTCGCCGGGGGGCAGGCCGCCGAGGCCGTGCGGCGGGCCCTGCGGCTCGACGGGCTGGAGCTCATCGGGATCCACAGCCACATCGGTTCGCAGATCTTCGACATGTCGGGCTTCGAGGTCGCCGCGCACCGTGTCGTCGGGCTGCTCAAGGACATCCGTGACGAGCACGGGGTCGAGCTGCCCGAGATCGACCTCGGCGGTGGCCTCGGCATCGCTTACACGAGCGACGACGATCCCCGTGAGCCGCACGAGATCGCCAAGGCGCTCACCGAGATCGTCACGCGGGAGTGCGAGGCGGCCCGCCTGCGCACCCCTCGCATCTCCGTCGAGCCGGGGCGGGCCATCGTGGGCCCCACCGCCTTCACGCTCTACGAGGTCGGCACCGTCAAGCCGCTCGACGGGCTGCGGACGTACGTCTCCGTCGACGGCGGCATGTCCGACAACATCCGTACGGCGCTGTACGACGCCGAGTACAGCGTCGCCCTGGTGTCCCGGACGAGCGACGCGGCGCCGATGCTCGCGCGTGTCGTCGGCAAGCACTGTGAGAGTGGCGACATCGTCGTGAAGGACGCGTTCCTGCCCGCCGACCTGGCGCCGGGTGACCTCATCGCCGTACCGGCGACGGGTGCGTACTGCCGGTCCATGGCCAGCAACTACAACCACGTGCTGCGCCCGCCGGTCGTCGCCGTCCACGAGGGCGAGTCCCGGGTCATCGTCCGGCGGGAGACGGAGGAGGACCTCCTGCGTCTCGACGTGGGGTGACTCCGGGAGCGAGCGTCGGGTGACTCCGGGAGCGAGTGCCGGGTGACTCGGGTTTTGGGTGACTCATGGCTCGGGGGACCCTGGAAGACCCTAGAAGGTCCGGGGTGCAAGATCTCCTGTCTGCCACCCCGGTACAAATGAAATAGATGTCTCACGATCCGGACGAAGGGCAGAAACTCCCGTCCGGTGAGTGAGACTGGTGCAACCGTAGACGGTATGAGGAAACGAGGTCGGATGATGCGTACGCGTCCGCTGAAGGTGGCGCTGCTGGGCTGTGGAGTGGTCGGCTCAGAGGTGGCGCGCATCATGACGACGCACGCCGACGACCTCGCCGCCCGGATCGGCGCTCCCGTGGAGCTCGCGGGCGTGGCCGTACGGCGGCCCTCCAAGGTCCGTGAGGGCATCGACCCGGCGCTGGTCACCAGCGACGCCACCGCGCTCGTCAAGCGCGGCGACATCGACGTGGTGGTCGAGGTCATCGGGGGGATCGAGCCTGCTCGTACCCTCATCACCACGGCCTTCGAGCACGGCGCCTCCGTCGTCTCCGCCAACAAGGCGCTCCTCGCCCAGGACGGCGCCGCCCTGCACGCCGCCGCCGAGCAGCACGGCCGTGACCTCTACTACGAGGCCGCCGTCGCCGGCGCCATCCCGCTGATCCGGCCGCTGCGTGAGTCCCTCGCGGGGGACAAGGTCAATCGCGTGCTCGGCATCGTCAACGGGACGACCAACTTCATCCTCGACAAGATGGACTCGACGGGCGCCGGCTATCAGGAGGCCCTCGACGAGGCCACCGCCCTGGGGTACGCGGAGGCCGATCCCACCGCCGATGTCGAGGGCTTCGACGCCGCCGCCAAGGCCGCCATCCTCGCCGGTATCGCCTTCCACACGCGGGTGCGCCTCGACGACGTCTACCGCGAGGGCATGACCGAGGTGACCGCGGCCGACTTCGCCTCCGCCAAGGAGATGGGCTGCACCATCAAGCTGCTCGCCATCTGTGAGCGGGCCCAGGACGGTGAGTCCGTCACCGCGCGCGTGCACCCCGCGATGATCCCGCTGACCCATCCGCTGGCCTCCGTGCGCGGCGCGTACAACGCCGTGTTCGTGGAGTCGGACGCCTCCGGTCAGCTCATGTTCTACGGCCCCGGCGCGGGCGGTGCTCCCACCGCGTCCGCCGTGCTCGGCGACCTCGTCGCCGTCTGCCGCAACCGGCTCAGCGGGGCAACGGGGCCCGGCGAGTCGGCGTATGCCGCCCTGCCGGTGTCGGGGATGGGTGAGGTTGTCACCCGCTACCACATCAGCCTTGACGTGGCGGACAAACCGGGTGTTCTCGCTCAGGTGGCGACCGTGTTCTCGGAGCACGGAGTGTCCATCGATACGGTTCGCCAGCAGGGCAAGGACGGCGAGGCATCCCTTGTCGTCGTCACCCACCGTGCGTCCGACGCGGCCCTGAACGGCACCGTCGAGGCGCTGCGCAAGCTCGACACCGTGCGGGGTGTCGCCAGCATCATGCGGGTTGAAGGAGAGTAACCAGCAATGACCCACCAGTGGCGCGGAATCATCGAGGAGTACCGGGACCGGCTGCCCGTCTCCGACACCACGCCGGTCGTGACGCTCCGCGAGGGCGGCACGCCGCTCGTGCCCGCGCAGGTGCTCTCCGAGCGCACGGGCTGCGAGGTCCACCTCAAGGTGGAGGGCGCCAACCCGACCGGGTCCTTCAAGGACCGCGGCATGACGATGGCCATCACCCGGGCGAAGGAGGAGGGGGCCAAGGCTGTCATCTGTGCCTCCACCGGCAACACCTCCGCCTCCGCCGCCGCCTACGCGGTGCGCGCGGGCATGGTGTCGGCCGTACTCGTCCCGCAGGGCAAGATCGCGCTCGGCAAGATGGGCCAGGCCCTCGTGCACGGTGCGAAGATCCTCCAGGTCGACGGCAACTTCGACGACTGCCTCACGCTCGCCCGCGACCTGAGCGACAACTACCCCGTGGCGCTGGTCAATTCGGTCAATCCGGTGCGTATCGAGGGGCAGAAGACGGCGGCCTTCGAGATCGTGGACATGCTGGGTGACGCCCCCGACATCCACGTCCTGCCGGTGGGCAACGCGGGCAACATCACCGCGTACTGGAAGGGGTACAAGGAGTACGCCGCCGACGGTGTGTCGCAGCGGACCCCGCGCATGTGGGGCTTCCAGGCCTCCGGCTCCGCGCCCATCGTGCGCGGCGAGGTCGTCAAGGACCCGTCGACCATCGCCACCGCGATCCGCATCGGCAACCCGGCGTCCTGGCAGTTCGCGCTCGCCGCGCGGGACGAGTCCGGCGGGTTCATCGACGAGGTGACGGACCGTGAAATCCTGCGCGCCTACCGCCTGTTGGCCGCGCAGGAGGGCGTCTTCGTCGAGCCCGCGTCCGCCGCGTCCGTCGCCGGTCTGCTGAAGGCCGCCGAGCTGGGCCTGGTCGACCCGGGCCAGCGCATCGTCTGCACCGTCACCGGCAACGGCCTCAAGGACCCCGACTGGGCCGTCGCCGGCGCCCCGCAGCCCGTCACCGTCCCGGTCGACGCGCCGACGGCGGCCGAGCGGCTCGGTCTGGCGTAAACGGCACCGAACCGTCGCAGCGACGCCCCAGCCGCAGCAGCGGGGCCACGCCCCGTCGTACGGGGCTCGCGTCGGCGAGTAAGAGGGCGCCCACCTGGGGAAGTTCTCTACGGGGGGTGCATAGGGGGCTTACGACACGCATCGTGCGCCTCCTGTGCGCCCTATGTCGCCACAGAACCTGTCTTCGATAGGCTGTACTGAACCCGCCCGCCGCATATGCCTCCGCATGGGGCTCGGTGCCGCGCCGTCTCCGTGGCCCGTACAGCGGCCCCAGGGGTTCTCGTAAGTCATCGAATGTCTTCGACAATCACGCAGCTCAAGGAGAGTCATCGAGCGATGGCCGGTCCAGCGTTCCGCGCCGCCGCCGTCCGGGTGCGCGTCCCCGCCACCAGCGCCAACCTCGGCCCGGGCTTCGACGCCCTCGGCCTGTCGCTGGGGCTCTACGACGACGTCGTCGTCCGGGTGGCCGACACCGGGCTGCACATCGACATCGCGGGTGAGGGCAGCGAGACGCTGCCGCGCGACGAGAACCACCTTCTCGTACGTTCCCTGCGCACCGCCTTCGACCTGCTGGGCGGACAGCCGCGCGGCCTGGAGATCGTCTGCGCCAACCGCATCCCGCACGGCCGTGGCCTCGGCTCCTCCTCGGCCGCCATCTGCGCCGGCATCGTCGCCGCACGAGCCGTGACGATAGGCGGTGAGGCCAAGCTCGACGATCCGGCGCTGCTGGAGCTCGCCACCGAGATCGAGGGCCACCCCGACAACGTGGCGGCCTGTCTGCTCGGTGGCTTCACTCTCTCCTGGATGGAGGGCGGCGCCGCGCGGGCCATCAGGATGGATCCGGCCGATTCCATCGTTCCGGTGGTTTTCGTGCCCGGAAAGCCGGTCCTCACCGAGACCGCGCGCGGACTGCTCCCGCGCACCGTGCCGCACGTCGACGCCGCCACCAACGCGGGCCGTGCCGCCCTGCTCGTCGAGGCCCTGACCAGGCGCCCCGAGCTGCTGCTGCCCGCCACCGAGGACCGGCTCCACCAGGAGTACCGCGCCCCCGCGATGCCGGAGAGCGCGGCGCTGGTGGAGCGGCTGCGGGCCGATGGAGTCCCGGCGGTCATCTCCGGCGCGGGTCCCACCGTGCTGGCGCTGGCCGACACCGAGAGCGCCGACAAGGTGGCCCATCTGGCGGGCGACGGCTGGGCCGCGAACCGGCTCGAGCTGGATGCTCAGGGAGCGAGCGTGCTGCCGCTTGCGACCTGAGACACGGTTGCCGGATTTCGAGAGGGGGAATGTTTGTTGGATCCGGTAGTGTTAACCTCAAGTCTGCACCCGACCCCACCATGGCGAGGTGCTTCGTGTCCCCGTCCGGGACAGACCTTCTTCCGGGAGCCTCCCAAGCCGCACTGTGTTCCGTACGACGTACGCGGGCAGTACCTCGTACGCGAGCACTGAGCGACTTGCCGGGCACGCTCCGGAACCGACGCGACCGAGCCGCGTGACACAGACACTCAGTGCCACGGCTCTGGGAAGCGTCATCACCAGATATTCCTCCGCCGCCATAGGCGGACCACCGCCCCGGCACGGTCCACACACCAGGGACCGAAGTCGGACAGCACAACCGGTCGCCGAGCCAGACAGGCCGACGTCCGCTCCAGGGAAGGACCCTTCGTGAGCGACACCACCGATCTGATGGGCGCACGTGTCGAGGAGACCGCTGCCGCGCCCGCCACGGACGCCTCCGCGCCTGCCACCGGTGCCGGCTCCCGGCGGCGCCGCGGTACCGGCCTCGAGGGCATGGTGCTGGCCGAGTTGCAGCAGGTCGCATCCGGCCTCGGCATCAGGGGCACCGCGCGCATGCGCAAGAGCCAGCTGATCGAGGTCATCAAGGAGGCGCAGGCCGGGGGAGGTGCCGCGGCTCCCAAGGCTGAGGCCGCCACCGAGACCAAGCCGAAGCGCCGCGCCACCTCCAAGGCTCGCACCGGCGAAGACGCCGAGAAGAAGGCGGACAAGGCGGCTGCGGCCCCTGCCGAGAAGGCCGTGGCCCAGCAGCAGATCGAGATCCCCGGCCAGCCGGCCGGCGGCCCCTCCCGCAGCAGCGCTGCCGAGCGTGGCGCGGACGCCGAGCGCGAGGACGCGCCGGCCGAGCGCCGCCGCCGCCGTGCCACCGCCGACGCGGGCAGCCCGGCGGGCGCCCCGGAGACGGTCGCCGCCGAGGCGAAGAGCGAGCCGAAGGCCGAGACGCCCGCACAGTCGCAGGGCCAGCAGGGCGACGCCAAGGGCGAAGCCGGTGAGGGCGGCGAGGGCCGCCGTCGCGACCGCCGTGAGCGCGGCCGGGACCGTGACCGCGGTGAGCGCGGTGACCGTCGTAAGGGCGACGACCAGCAGGGCGGCGGCCGTCAGGGCCAGCAGCAGGGCGGCGGCCGTCAGGACCGCCAGCGTGACAACGGCCCGCAGGACGACGACGACTTCGAGGGTGGCCG
Organism: Streptomyces sp. M41; assembly: GCF_043673425.1. NCBI lineage: Bacteria > Bacillati > Actinomycetota > Actinomycetes > Kitasatosporales > Streptomycetaceae > Streptomyces > Streptomyces sp. M41. The sequence continues at coordinate 114,997 of NZ_JBIMKE010000022.1, forward strand.
CCGTGGCCGCCGCGGGCGTTACCGCGACCGCCGTGGCCGTCGTGGCCGCGACGAGGTGCAGGAGCCGCAGATCGCCGAGGACGACGTCCTGATCCCCGTCGCGGGCATCCTGGACATCCTCGACAACTACGCGTTCATCCGTACGTCGGGCTACCTGCCGGGCCCCAACGACGTGTACGTCTCCCTCGCCCAGGTCCGCAAGAACGGCCTGCGCAAGGGTGACCACATCACCGGTGCGGTCCGTCAGCCCAAGGAAGGCGAGCGGCGCGAGAAGTTCAACGCGCTGGTCCGCCTGGACTCCGTGAACGGCATGGCGCCCGAACACGGCCGTGGCCGCCCGGAGTTCAACAAGCTCACCCCGCTGTACCCGCAGGACCGGCTCCGTCTGGAGACCGACCCGGGCGTGCTGACCACCCGCATCATCGACCTCGTGTCGCCGATCGGTAAGGGCCAGCGCGGTCTGATCGTGGCCCCGCCGAAGACCGGTAAGACCATGATCATGCAGGCGATCGCCAACGCGATCACGCACAACAACCCCGAGTGCCACCTGATGGTCGTCCTCGTCGACGAGCGTCCGGAAGAGGTCACCGACATGCAGCGGTCGGTGAAGGGCGAGGTCATCTCCTCGACCTTCGACCGTCCGGCCGAGGACCACACCACGGTCGCCGAGCTCGCCATCGAGCGCGCCAAGCGTCTGGTGGAGCTGGGCCACGACGTGGTCGTGCTGCTCGACTCCATCACGCGTCTGGGCCGTGCCTACAACCTGGCGGCGCCCGCCTCCGGCCGCATCCTGTCCGGTGGTGTCGACTCGACGGCCCTCTACCCGCCGAAGCGCTTCTTCGGTGCGGCCCGCAACATCGAGGACGGCGGCTCGCTGACCATCCTCGCCACCGCCCTGGTGGACACCGGGTCCCGCATGGACGAGGTGATCTTCGAGGAGTTCAAGGGCACCGGCAACATGGAGCTCAAGCTCGACCGCAAGCTCGCCGACAAGCGCATCTTCCCGGCGGTGGACGTCGACGCGTCCGGTACCCGTAAGGAAGAGATCCTGCTCGGCAACGAGGAGCTGGCGGTCGTCTGGAAGCTGCGCCGGGTGCTGCACGCGCTCGACCAGCAGCAGGCGATCGAGCTGCTTCTCGACAAGATGAAGCAGACCAAGTCGAACGTCGAGTTCCTGATGCAGATTCAGAAGACGACGCCGACGCCCGGGAACGGCGACTAGCCACTGCGCGGGTCCCCGCGCCCGAGGGCATCGAGGCCGCCCCACGTCACTGGATGACGTGGGGCGGCCTTTTGCCGCTCGCCGCTCGGTGGGGAAGGGCGCGGCGGCCACCTTCCAGGCCCGTACGCCCGGCGGCACGCGTTATCCGTACAAGGGCACCACAAAGGCCACAAGCGAGATCTTTGCCACAGGAATCCTGCTCCCCGGCGGCTGTCGGCGGTACCGCATCCACGGCTGAAACCGCAGGTGAGAGGGGTGGTGCCCCGGCCGTCGCTGCCCTGCCGCGCCCGCCGCCGCCGAAGCGGTGGGCATGGTCGTTCGTGCAACCCTCTTCCGGGTTTCCCCGTCTGACCGGACGGGGCGACGATGGTGTGGTACGAGCCGAATTGCCATGCCTGTCCCTGAAAGCAGGGGGTAACCGACCGGACGAGAACCGAGGAGCAGAGTGTCCGCCGAGAGCACGCCGGAGCCCGGCATACCGGGTGATACCGGCACCAAGGGTCCGCGCCGCCGAGCCAAGGGCCGACGCAGAAGGCCCCGCGACAAACGCAAGGGCCTGATGATCGCGGCCTGGACGGCCGCCGGGATCGTGGTCCTGGGCGGCACCGGAGCCGGGTATCTGTACTTCAAGCTCAACGGCAACATCAAAAGCGTCGACATCGACCAGGCCCTCGGCACCGACCGTCCGGACAAGGTCGACAACGGCTCCGAGAACATCCTCGTCCTCGGCTCCGACACCCGCTCCGGCAGCAACAAGGCGCTCGGGGGAGGCGCGGACGACGGCAGTGCTCGCTCGGACACCGCGATGATCGTGCACGTCTACGAGGGCCACAAGAAGGCCAGCGTGGTCTCCATCCCGCGCGACACCCTCATCGACCGGCCCACGTGCACGGACACCGAGGGCGGCAAGCATGACGCGGCGTCCGGCGTGATGTTCAACGAGTCGTACTCCACGGGCGGAGCGGCGTGCTCCGTGAAGACGGTGGAGTCGATCACCGGCATCCGCATGGACCACTATCTGGAGGTCGACTTCGCCGGCTTCCAGAAGCTCATCGACGAGCTCGGCGGCGTAGAGGTCACCACCACCGAGAAAATCAAGGACCCCGACAGCCACCTCGACCTCGAGGCCGGCAAGCACCGGCTCACCGGCGAGCAGGCCCTCGGCCTGGTCCGCACCCGGCACGGCGTCGGCGACGGCTCCGACCTGGGCCGCATCCAGCTCCAGCAGGCCTTCGTCAAGGCGCTGATCAACCAGGTCAGGGACATCAACCTGTTCGGCGACCCGAAGCGGCTCTACAACTTGGCCGACACCGCCACGAAGACCGTCACGACCGACTCCGACCTCGGCTCGGTCAACAGCCTCATGTCCTTCGCGAACGGCCTCAAGGGCATCGGCTCCAAGGACATGACCATGGTCACCATGCCGGTCCGGTACGACCCGGCGGACCCGAACCGGGTGCTCGTCGCCGAGTCGCAGGCCGAGCAGGTGTGGAAGGCCCTGAAGAACGACGAGCCGATCCCGAAGTCGGCCACCAAGGGCACGGCGACCGGCGATGCCAAGGATGTCGTCAGCGCCGGTTAGGGGCGCGGGGAACCGCACGAGCGACCCGGGCGGGCCCGCGGGGAATAGATGGGGGCCACCCCCGGTTTTGGGGGATGGCCCCAGTCCTGGCAGACTGGTACGTCGGTTCCGGTTCACGCTCCCGCATCCCGCGGCGGCGACCCGGCGCCCTCCCGAAACTAGGAGACACCTTGAAGCGCGACATCCACCCCGAGTACGTCGAGACGCAGGTCAGCTGCACCTGTGGCGCGTCGTTCACCACCCGTAGCACGATCGCCAGCGGCACCATCCGTGCCGAGGTCTGCTCCGAGTGTCACCCGTTCTACACGGGCAAGCAGAAGATCCTCGACACCGGTGGCCGTGTGGCCCGCTTCGAGGCCCGCTTCGGCAAGGCAACTGCCGGCTCCAAGAAGTAGCGAGCTCCAATCCGCCGGTCCACGGCCGCGCCCTTCATCAGGCGCGCCGGGACCGGCGTTTTTGGTCGCCCGCCCTTCACAGCCGTAACCCCACAGGAGCCCCAAGATGTTCGAGGCCGTCGAGGACCTGGTCGCTGAGCACGCCGACCTGGAGACGAAGCTCGCCGACCCGTCGGTCCACGCCGACCAGGCGAACGCGCGCAAGCTGAACAAGCGCTACGCCGAGCTCACCCCGATCGTCGCCACGTACCGCTCCTGGAGGCAGACGGGCGACGACATCGAGACGGCCCGTGAACTGGCCGCCGACGACCCGGAGTTCGCCGCCGAGGTCAAGGAGCTGGACAAGCAGCGCGAGGAGCTGACCGAGAAGCTCCGCCTGCTGCTCGTCCCGCGCGACCCCAGTGACGACAAGGACGTCATTCTGGAGATCAAGGCGGGAGCCGGCGGTGACGAGTCCGCGCTCTTCGCCGGGGACCTGCTGCGCATGTATCTGCGGTACGCCGAGCGCGTCGGCTGGAAGACCGAGATCATCGACTCCACCGAATCCGAGCTCGGCGGCTACAAGGACGTCCAGGTCGCGGTGAAGACCAAGGGCGGACAGGGCGCGACCGAGCCCGGGCAGGGTGTGTGGGCCCGGCTGAAGTACGAGGGCGGTGTGCACCGCGTGCAGCGCGTGCCCGCCACCGAGTCCCAGGGCCGTATCCACACCTCCGCGGCCGGTGTGCTGGTCACGCCCGAGGCCGAGGAGATCGACGTCGAGATCAACCCGAACGACCTCCGCATCGACGTGTACCGGTCGTCCGGCCCGGGCGGGCAGTCCGTCAACACCACCGACTCCGCGGTGCGCATCACGCACATTCCGACCGGAGTCGTCGCCTCCTGCCAGAACGAGAAGAGCCAGCTGCAGAACAAGGAGCAGGCGATGCGTATCCTGCGCTCCAGGCTGCTCGCAGCGGCGCAGGAGGAGGCGGAGAAGGAAGCCGCCGACGCCCGCCGCAGCCAGGTCCGCACCGTCGACCGCTCCGAGAAGATCCGTACCTACAACTTCCCGGAGAATCGCATCTCGGACCACCGCGTCGGCTTCAAGGCGTACAACCTGGACCAGGTCCTGGACGGCGACCTCGACGCGGTGATCCAGGCCTGCGTCGACGCGGACTCGGCGGCGAAGCTGGCGGCTGCCTAGGACGTACGTACGCACGTACGAGTACGACACGGAGGACTTGCGTGCAGCAATTCATTGGGGGGCGACCCTCAAGCCCCCGCAGCGTGCTGCTCGCGGAGGTGGCACAGGCCACCCAGCGGCTGGCCGACGCCGGCGTGCCCTCGCCGCGCACCGACGCGGAGGAGCTCGCCGCGTTCGTGCACGGCGTGAAGCGGGGCGAGCTGCACTCCGTGAAGGACGCGGACTTCGACGCCCGGTACTGGGAGGTCATCGCCCGCCGTGAGCAGCGCGAACCGCTCCAGCACATCACCGGGCGGGCGTACTTCAGGTACCTCGAACTCCAAGTCGGGCCCGGGGTGTTCGTGCCCCGCCCCGAGACCGAGTCCGTGGTGGGCTGGGCCATAGACGCGGTGCGGGCGATGGACGTCGTCGAGCCCTGCATCGTCGACCTGTGCACGGGTTCCGGCGCCATCGCGCTCGCCCTCGCCCAGGAGGTTCCGCGCTCGCGTGTGCACGCCGTGGAACTGTCCGAGGACGCCCTGCGGTGGACCCGTAAGAACGTGGAGGGGTCCAGGGTCGACCTGCGGCAGGGCAACGCCCTGGACGCCTTCCCCGACCTGGACGGCCAGGTCGACCTGGTCATCTCCAACCCGCCGTACATCCCGCTGACCGAATGGGAGTACGTCGCTCCCGAGGCGCGGGACTACGACCCCGAACTCGCCCTGTTCTCGGGCGAGGACGGCCTCGACCTCATCCGCGGTCTGGAACGGACCGCACACCGGCTGCTGCGCCCGGGCGGTGTCGTCGTCATCGAGCACGCCGACACCCAGGGCGGACAGGTGCCGTGGATCTTCACCGAGGAACGGGGCTGGGCCGACGCGGCCGACCACCCCGACCTCAACAAACGCCCGAGGTTCGCGACCGCCCGCAAGGCGCTGCCGTGACCGCACCCCGCACTTCAGTCCCGCAGTACGTGTACTTCGTGTACGAGGAGGCCCGCTAGACATGGCACGGCGATACGACACCAACGACGCGACGGACCGCACGACGGGTCTGCGCGAAGCCGCGTCCGCTGTCCGCCGAGGCGAGCTCGTGGTCCTCCCGACCGACACGGTGTACGGCATCGGGGCCGACGCGTTCGCCAAGGAGGCGGTGGGCGATCTGCTGGAGGCCAAGGGGCGGGGCCGCAACATGCCCACTCCGGTGCTGATCGGTTCCCCGAACACCCTCCACGGCCTCGTCACCGACTTCTCCGAGCTCGCCTGGGAGCTGGTGGACGCGTTCTGGCCGGGCGCGCTGACGCTGGTCGCCAGGCACCAGCCGTCTCTTCAGTGGGACCTGGGTGACACCCGGGGCACGGTTGCCGTGCGCATGCCACTGCACCCGATCGCCATCGAGCTGCTGACGGAGGTCGGCCCGATGGCCGTGTCGTCGGCGAACCTGACCGGCCACCCGGCGCCGGAGGACTGCGACGCCGCACAGGAGATGCTCGGCGACTCGGTCTCCGTCTACCTGGACGGCGGCCCCACCCCCGGCAACGTCCCGTCGTCGATCGTCGACGTCACCCGTGAGGTGCCGCTGCTCCTGCGCGCGGGCGCCCTCTCGGCGGAGGAGCTGCGCAAGGTCGTACCCGACCTCGAGGTGGCCAATTGACAGCCCCTGAGGCGGGGCGTGGCATAGGCAACGGGGAAAGCGCGACGGAGATCACGACGACCTTCGTGGGACTCCCGCGCGACTGCTTCCGCATCCTCCACGTCAGCACCGGCAACGTGTGCCGCTCGCCGATCACCGAGCGGCTGACCCGTCATTTCGTGGCGCAGCGGCTCGGCGTACTGGGCGGCGCGCTGATCGTGGAGAGCGCTGGCACCTGGGGCCACGAGGGCGCGCCCATGGAGGCCAACGCGGAGACCGTCCTCGCCGACTTCGGCGCGGACGCCTCCGGCTTCGTCGGCCGCGAGCTCCTCGACGAGCACGTCATCATGGCCGACCTGGTCCTGACGGCGACCCGCGACCACCGTGCCCAGGTCATCTCCATGGGCCACTCGGCGGGCCTGCGCACCTTCACCCTCAAGGAGTTCACCCGCCTGGTGAAGGCCATAGACCCGGCGACGCTGCCCCCGCTCCAGGACGGCGTGGTCTTCCGCGCGCGGGCCCTGGTGCGCGCGGCGGCGGCTCTACGCGGGTGGCTTCTCGCACCGACGGTGGAGGCGGACGAGGTGTACGACCCGTACGGGGCGCCGCTCACGTTCTTCCGGTCGGTGGGGGACGAGATACATGAGGCGCTGGATCCGGTGGTGACGGCACTCACCGGTGTCCCCGCGAGGACGTAACAACACAGGGCGTCCCTGTCGTCCCGGGCCTACATTGGACCTACGTCACCGTCGACGCACGTCCGGAGCCCACCATGACGGTCACCCATGCCATCGAGGCCGACATCCTGCGCCGGCAGGACCCGCAGCTCGCCGACGTCCTGCTCGCGGAGCGGGCACGGCAGTCGACGACGCTCCAGCTCATCGCCGCGGAGAACTTCACCTCGCCGGCCGTGCTGGCAGCCCTGGGGTCGCCGTTGGCCAACAAGTACGCGGAGGGGTATCCGGGCAGCCGGTACCACGGCGGGTGCGAGATGGCCGACATCGCCGAGCGGCTCGCGGTGGAGCGCGCCGAGCTGCTGTTCGGCGCCGAGCACGCCAACGTGCAGTCCCACTCGGGCTCTTCGGCCGTCCTCGCCGCGTACGCCGCCCTGCTGCGCCCCGGCGACACCGTCCTCGCGCTCGGGCTGCCGTACGGCGGGCATCTCACGCACGGCTCGCCCGCCAACTTCTCCGGGCGCTGGTTCGACTTCGTCGGCTACGGGGTGGACGCCGAGACCGGGCTCATCGACTACGACCAGGTGCGCACGCTGGCCCGCAACCACCGGCCCAAGGCCGTCGTGTGCGGGTCCATCGCCTACCCGCGCCACATCGACTACGCCCTCTTCCGCGACATCGCCGACGAGGTGGGCGCGTATCTCATCGCCGACGCCGCCCACCCGATGGGGCTCGTCGCCGGGGGAGCGGCGCCGAACCCGGTGCCGTACGCCGATGTGGTGTGCGCCACCACCCACAAGGTGCTGCGCGGCCCGCGCGGCGGCATGATCCTGTGCGGCTCGGACCTCGCCGAGCGCGTCGACCGGGCTGTGTTCCCGTTCACGCAGGGCGGCGCCCAGATGCACACCATCGCCGCGAAGGCCGTCGCGTTCGGCGAGGCGGCGACCCCGGCGTTCAAGGCGTACGCCCATCAGGTGGTCGCCAACGCCCGGGCGCTGGCGGCCGGCCTCGCGGCGGAGGGGCTGGTCGTCACCACCGGCGGCACCGACACCCACCTGATCACGGCCGACCCCGCCCCGCTCGGCGTGGACGGCCGGGACGCCCGCGGCCGGCTCGCGGCGGCCGGGATGGTGCTGGACTGCTGCGCGCTGCCGCACGGCGACGCCCGGGGGGTGCGGCTCGGGACGGGGGCCGTGACCACGCAGGGCATGGGGGAGACGGAGATGGCGCGGATCGCTCAGTTGCTGGCGGGTGTGCTGCGGGAGGAGACCGAGACCCAGAAGGCACGTGAAGAAGTGCGGGAGCTGGCCGGTAGATTTCCCCCGTATCCCGCCTGAGGCGGGGTAGGCGCACCCGGGCACACAGCCACACGTGCAACCATCGTCGCTACCCGGAAGTCCCCACACATATGCGTCACGTCGATGTCCGTCGCTAGGGTGTGGGGCTGAGATGGCCAGCGAGACCTGTGGGGAAGCCCGTGCGTGAATACCTGCTGACGCTCTGCATCACGGCCGCGGTGACGTATCTGCTGACAGGGCCGGTACGTAAATTCGCGATCGTGGCCGGAGCGATGCCGGAGATCCGGGCACGGGACGTGCACCGGGAGCCCACTCCGCGCCTCGGCGGGATCGCGATGTTCTTCGGCCTGTGCGCGGGCCTGCTGGTCGCCGACCATCTCACCAACCTCAGTGTCGTCTTCGAGAAGTCCAACGAACCGCGGGCGCTGCTCTCCGGAGCCGCGCTCATCTGGCTGATCGGTGTCCTGGACGACAAGTTCGAGATCGACGCGCTGCTCAAGCTGGGCGGCCAGATGATCGCCGCGGGCGTCATGGTCATGCAGGGCCTGACGATCCTGTGGCTGCCCATTCCGGGTGTCGGCACGGTCGCGGTCACCCAGTGGCAGGGCACCCTGCTGACGGTGGCGCTGGTCGTGATCACCATCAACGCGGTCAACTTCGTCGACGGCCTCGACGGCCTGGCGGCGGGCATGGTGTGCATCGCGTCCGCGGCGTTCTTCATGTACGCCTACCGGGTCTGGTACGGCTACGGCATCGAGGAGGCGGCCCCCGCGACGCTGTTCGCGACGATCCTGATCGGCATGTGCATCGGCTTCCTGCCGCACAACATGCACCCGGCGCGGATCTTCATGGGGGACTCCGGCTCGATGCTCATCGGCCTGGTGCTGGCGGCCGGCGCCATCTCCATCACCGGGCAGATCGACCCGGACCGGATGAACCTGTTCTCCGGTTCGGAACGCGCCACCGTGCACCAGATGGTGCCCGCCTACATCCCGCTGCTGATGCCGTTGACGATCATCGCGGTCCCGGCCGCCGACCTGATCCTGGCGATCGTGCGCCGCACCTGGCGCGGCCAGTCGCCGTTCGCCGCCGACCGGGGCCACCTCCACCACCGCCTGCTGGAGATCGGCCACTCGCACAGCCGCGCGGTGCTGATCATGTACTTCTGGTCGGCCCTGATCGCCTTCGGCGCCCTCGCCTACTCCGTCAACTCGGCGTCCATGTGGATCGTGCTCGGCGTGGTGTTCCTCAGCGCCATCGGCCTGATCCTCCTCCTGCTCCCCCGCTTCACTCCACGCGCCCCACGCTGGGCCGAGTCCTTCGTACCGCCTCGGTACCGCCGCCGCGGGGCCGTCTCGGAACCGGCGGGGGAGGGGGCTGGCACCGGTTCGGGCGAGGGACAGACCGAGAGCGCCGAGTCCGCCGAAGCCGTCGAGTCCGAGGAACACTCACGCACGCCGGTCTCCGCCGGCGTCCCGCGCGCCAACGGAGCGACCGCGCTCGGTGGCCGTTCCCGGCTGCTGGACGGCCGGAAGGCCGGAACGTCGCGCTGACGCGTCAAGGCGAAGATCTCGTCCAAGGTAAGAATCTGACTAGAGCATTGCCAAGCCATGGGGGAGCGAAGCGGTCGATACCAGACAAGTCGGCTGTGATTCTGCACATACGCGCGCTGTCACTCTCATGTGTGACGGCTGGCACACGCCCAGGTAAAGACCTCATCAAATAGTTTGTGATACGGTTCACGAGAACCCCCCGGATAGAGCCGAAGGACCGCAGTGCGACGGTCCACCGGTGTGAGGTGCTCTCTCAGCCCGGGACTACGCTCGTCCATGACGACACCCCTGCCCCCTGTGAAAGCGGAGTTGCCGCCATGCCGTCCAATGACGCCCGGAATCTTCTGCAGTGCGCTGTGCCCACAGCGGCCGCCGGTGCCGTCGTGGTCGCCGTCAGTGGTGTGGTGACCGGAGGCAAGGGAGCCGTCGGAGCGGCCGTCGGGACGCTGCTGGCCATCCTCTTCATGGGAATCGGCCTCTTCGTTCTGCAGTGGACGGCAAAAACGCTCCCGCAGTTGTTCCAGGCCATGGGGCTGATGCTCTACGGCGCCCAGTTGCTGCTGCTCCTGATCTTCGCCGCCGTCTTCAAGGACACCTCTCTCTTCCACCCGAAGACGTTCGCCATCGGGCTCGTCGTCGCGACCGTCGTATGGATGGCCGCGCAGGCCCGTGCGCACATGAAGGCCAAGATCTTCTACATCGACCCGGACTCGGCGAAGGATGAGAAGCCCGAGAAGACCGGGTCGTCGTCGTGACGAGTAGGGGCGCGATAAAGGGCAGTACGAACTCCTGCTATCGTCCGGTGCCAACTGCGGCATCGCGGGCGCGGGCATCTGAGCTGACGCCTGCACGAACGCGAGGCTCGATGCCCCCCAGCCGCCCTCACATCCGTAACACCAGTCCAGTGCCGATCCGCGGCTGCGCGCCGCGCCGACACAACGAGGTTGCCGTACCCATGCGTCACGCCGAAGGAGCCCGCGGTGAGTGCTGACCAGACCCAGCTCGCCTTTGACTGGAGCTGTCGGATCATGTCCGACGGGTGTGGTTTTCCGGCACCGGGCCTGCACTCGTTCCTCTTCAAGCCGATTGCCACGGTTGGAGGGTTCGAGTTCAACAAGGTGATGTTGCTCGCCATCATCACCACCGTCCTCGTCATCGGCTTCTTCTATGCGGCCTTCGGCAAGGCCAAGATGGTGCCGGGCAAGCTGCAGATGGTCGGTGAGGCGGGCTACGACTTCGTGCGCCGCGGCATCGTCTACGAGACCCTCGGTAAGAAGGAGGGCGAGAAGTACGTACCGTTCATGGTCTCGCTCTTCTTCTTCATCTGGATCATGAACATCTGGTCCGTGATCCCGCTCGCGCAGTTCCCGGTCTCCTCGATCATCGCGTTCCCGGCGGTCCTCGCAGTGATCGTCTACGTGACCTGGGTCTCGCTGACCTTCAAGCGGCACGGCTTCGTCGGGTTCTTCAAGAACGTCACCGGTTACGACAAGTCGCTCGGCGCGGTGCTGCCGCTCGTGATGATCATCGAGTTCTTCTCGAACCTGCTGGTCCGTCCGTTCACGCACGCGGTGCGACTGTTCGCCAACATGTTCGCCGGTCACCTGATGCTGGTGATGTTCACCGTCGCCTCCTGGTACCTGCTGAACAGCTGGATGATCCCGGCGGCCGGCGTCTCCTTCGTGATGACCATCGCCATGATCGGCTTCGAGCTTTTCGTGCAGGCAGTCCAGGCGTACGTCTTCGTACTCCTCGCCTGCACGTACATCCAGGGCGCTCTCGCTGAGCACCACTGAGCCCCAACCCACCCCCGGTCGTCCGGTGGCCAACCCCCACCGGTCCGTTAAGAGAAGGAAGATTCAGCATGGCTGCCACTGAGACCCTTGCCGCTGTCTCCGGTTCCATCGGTTCCGTCGGTTACGGCCTCTCGGCTATCGGCCCCGGCATCGGCGTCGGCATCATCTTCGGTAACGGCACCCAGGCCCTGGCCCGTCAGCCCGAGGCCGCCGGCCTGATCCGCGCCAACCAGATCCTCGGCTTCGCCTTCTGTGAGGCGCTCGCCCTCATCGGCATCGTCATGCCGTTCGTCTTCGGTATCGACTAAAGACTCCCTACCGACATCGACGAAAGGCACTGATGTGATCGCCAACCTGGTACAGCTGGCGGCCGAGGAGGAGCAGAACCCGCTCGTCCCGCCGGGCCCCGAGCTGCTCGTCGGCACCATCGCCTTCGCCATCGTGTTCTTCTTCTTCTGGAAGAAGCTGCTTCCGAACATCAACAAGGTTCTGGAAGAGCGCCGCGAGGCGATCGAAGGCGGTATTGAGAAGGCCGAAGCGGCGCAGGTCGAGGCCCAGAGCGTGCTCGAGCAGTACAAGGCTCAGCTCGCCGAGGCTCGGCACGAGGCCGCGCGTCTGCGCCAGGAGGCGCAGGAGCAGGGTGCCGCGCTCATCGCCGAGATGCGTGCGGAAGGCCAGCGGCAGCGCGAGGAGATCGTCGCCGCCGGTCACGCGCAGATCGAGGCCGACCGCAAGGCCGCGTCCTCCGCGCTGCGCCAGGACGTCGGCAAGCTCGCCACCGACCTGGCCGGCAAGCTCGTCGGCGAGTCCCTCGAGGACCACGCCCGGCAGAGCCGTGTCATCGACCGCTTCCTCGACGAGCTCGAGGAGAAGGCCGAGGCCGGACGATGAACGGAGCGAGCCGCGAGGCCCTGGCAGCCGCACGTGAGCGTCTTGACGCGCTGACGGACTCGACGTCCGTCGACGCGGCCCAGCTCGCTGACGAGCTGGCCGCCGTCACCGCGCTGCTCGACCGCGAGGTGTCGCTGCGTCGGGTCCTCACCGACCCGGCGCAGGCCGGCGAGGCCAAGGCCGAACTGGCCCAGCGCCTGCTCGGCGGACAGGTCAGCGGCGAGAGCGCCGACCTGCTGGCCGGCATGGTGCGCTCCCGCTGGTCGCAGTCCCGTGACCTGGTGGACGCGCTGGAGGAGCTGGCGGACACCGCCGACCTCACCGCCGCGCAGAAGGCGGGCACGCTCGACGACGTCGAGGACGAGCTGTTCCGGTTCGGCCGGATCGTGTCCTCCAGCACCGAGCTGCGCGCCGCGCTGACCGACCGCTCCGCCGCGAAGGCGGCCAAGGGCGAGCTGCTGCGCAGCCTGCTCGGCGGCCGGGCCAAGGCGACCACCGAGCGTCTGGTGACGCGTCTTGTGACCGCGCCGCGTGGACGTAGCCTGGAGTCGGGACTGGAGTCCCTGTCCAAGCTCGCCGCCGAGCGCCGGGAGCGCATGGTCGCCGTCGTCACCTCGGCGGTGCCGCTGAGCGACGTGCAGAAGCGACGCCTGGGCGCCGCGCTCGCGAAGCTCTACGGCCGCGCGATGCACCTCAACCTCGACGTGGACCCCGAGGTCGTCGGAGGCATCCGGGTGCAGGTCGGTGACGAGGTCATCAACGGCTCCCTCGCGGACCGCATCGAGGACGCCGGCCGCCGCCTGACGAGCTAGCGGCAACTTAATAGCAGTACGTACTGATGACGGCCCATGTTGGGCCGTGCAGAGGATTCACCTCCTAATGGGGGGAGTCCCCATCCCCCCAAAGTGAAACTTCGGGCCCAACAAGGAGAGCAGGGAACCCAGATGGCGGAGCTCACGATCCGGCCGGAGGAGATCCGGGACGCACTGGAGACCTTCGTCCAGTCGTACAAGCCGGACGCGGCCTCGCGCGAGGAGGTCGGTACGGTCACCCTTGCCGGCGACGGCATCGCGAAGGTCGAGGGCCTGCCCTCGGCCATGGCCAACGAACTGCTGAAGTTCGAGGACGGCACCCTCGGCCTCGCCCTCAACCTCGAGGAGCGCGAGATCGGTGCCATCGTCCTCGGTGAGTTCAGCGGCATCGAGGAGGGTCAGCCGGTGCAGCGCACCGGTGAGGTGCTCTCCGTGGCCGTCGGCGAGGGCTACCTCGGCCGCGTCGTCGACCCGCTCGGCAACCCGATCGACGGCCTCGGCGAGATCGAGACCAGCGGTCGTCGTGCCCTTGAGCTGCAGGCTCCCACGGTCATGCAGCGCAAGTCGGTGCACGAGCCGATGGAGACCGGCTACAAGGCCGTCGACGCGATGACCCCGATCGGCCGCGGCCAGCGTCAGCTGATCATCGGTGACCGCCAGACCGGCAAGACCGCCCTGGCCGTCGACACGATCATCAACCAGCGCGACAACTGGCGCACCGGCGACCCGAACAAGCAGGTCCGCTGCATCTACGTCGCCATCGGCCAGAAGGGCTCGACGATCGCGTCGGTCCGCCGCGCGCTGGAGGAGAACGGCGCGCTGGAGTACACGACCATCGTCGCCGCCCCGGCGTCCGACCCGGCCGGCTTCAAGTACCTGGCGCCGTACACCGGTTCGGCCATCGGCCAGCAGTGGATGTACGAGGGCAAGCACGTCCTCATCATCTTCGACGACCTCTCCAAGCAGGCCGACGCCTACCGCGCCGTGTCCCTGCTGCTGCGCCGCCCGCCGGGCCGTGAGGCCTACCCGGGTGACGTCTTCTACCTGCACTCCCGTCTGCTGGAGCGCTGCGCCAAGCTCTCCGACGACATGGGCGCCGGCTCGATGACCGGTCTGCCGATCGTCGAGACCAAGGCCAACGACGTCTCGGCGTTCATTCCGACCAACGTCATCTCCATCACCGACGGCCAGTGCTTCCTGGAGTCGGACCTGTTCAACGCCGGTCAGCGCCCCGCGCTGAACGTCGGTATCTCCGTCTCCCGAGTCGGTGGTTCCGCGCAGCACAAGGCGATGAAGCAGGTCTCCGGCCGGCTGCGCGTGGACCTCGCCCAGTTCCGTGAGCTGGAGGCGTTCGCCGCCTTCGGTTCCGACCTGGACGCCGCGTCGAAGGCGCAGCTGGAGCGCGGTCAGCGCATGGTCGAGCTGCTGAAGCAGGCCCAGTACGAGCCGATGTCCACCGAGGACCAGGTCGTCTCCGTGTGGGCCGGCACCACCGGCAAGATGGACGACGTGCCGGTCGGCGACATCCGCCGCTTCGAGAAGGAGCTGCTGGAGTACCTGCACCGCAAGGAGCAGGGCCTGATGACCTCCATCAAGGAGGGCGGCAAGATGTCGGACGACACGCTCACCGCCGTCGCCGACGCCATCGCGGAGTTCAAGAAGCAGTTCGAGACCGCGGACGGCAAGCTGCTCGGCGAAGAGGCCGGTCCGAAGGCGACCAACGCCTCCAAGTGACGTAAGGAAGGGACCTGACTCATGGGAGCCCAGCTCCGGGTCTACAAGCGTCGCATCCGATCCGTCACCGCGACCAAGAAGATCACGAAGGCGATGGAGATGATCGCCGCCTCGCGCGTCGTCAAGGCGCAGCGCAAGGTGGCGGCCTCCACGCCGTACGCGACCGAGCTCACCCGCGCGGTCACGGCGGTCGGCACCGGCTCGAACACCAAGCACCCGTTGACCACGCAGGCCGAGACGGTCACGCGGTCCGCGGTGCTGCTCCTCACGAGCGACCGTGGCCTCGCCGGCGCCTTCAACTCCAACGCCATCAAGGCGGCGGAGCAGCTGACCGAGCGCCTGGAGCGCGAGGGCAAGCAGGTCGACGTGTACATCGTCGGCAGGCGTGGTGTGGCGCACTACAACTTCCGTGAGCGCAAGATCGCGGAGTCGTGGAGCGGCTTCACCGACGAGCCCACGTACGCGGACGCCAAGAAGGTCGCGGCCCCGCTGATCGAGGCCATCGAGAAGGAGACGGCGGAAGGCGGCGTGGACGAGCTCCACATCGTCTACACCGAGTTCGTCTCGATGATGACGCAGCAGGCGCTGGACGCCCAGCTGCTGCCGCTGCGCCTCGAAGAGGTCGCGGAGGAGACCCACACCAAGGGTGAGATCCTCCCGCTGTTCGACTTCGAGCCCTCGGCGGAGGACGTCCTCGACGCCCTTCTGCCGCGGTACGTCGAGAGCCGGATCTACAACGCGCTGCTCCAGTCGGCCGCCTCCAAGCACGCCGCCACGCGGCGCGCGATGAAGTCGGCCACCGACAACGCGGGCGAGCTGATCAACACGCTCTCCCGTCTTGCCAACGCGGCCCGCCAGGCCGAAATCACCCAGGAAATCAGCGAGATCGTCGGTGGCGCGAGCGCCCTGGCCGACGCGACCGCGGGGAGTGACCGATAAATGACCACCACTGTTGAGACCGCGACGGCTACGGGCCGCGTCGCCCGGGTCATCGGCCCGGTCGTCGACGTGGAGTTCCCCGTCGACGCGATGCCGGACATCTACAACGCCCTTCACGTCGAGGTGGCCGACCCGGCCAACGCCGGCGAGAAGAAGACGCTGACCCTGGAGGTCGCCCAGCACCTGGGTGACGGCCTGGTCCGCACCATCTCCATGCAGCCCACCGACGGTCTGGTCCGCCAGGCCCCGGTCACCGACACCGGCGACGGCATCACCGTCCCGGTCGGCGACTTCACCAAGGGCAAGGTGTTCAACACCCTCGGTGAGGTGCTGAACGTCGACGAGCAGTACGAGGGCGAGCGCTGGTCCATCCACCGCAAGGCCCCGAACTTCGACGAGCTCGAGTCGAAGACCGAGATGTTCGAGACCGGCGTCAAGGTCATCGACCTTCTCACCCCGTACGTCAAGGGTGGAAAGATCGGTCTGTTCGGCGGTGCCGGCGTCGGCAAGACGGTGCTCATCCAGGAGATGATCTACCGCGTCGCCAACAACCACGACGGTGTGTCGGTGTTCGCCGGTGTCGGTGAGCGCACCCGTGAGGGCAACGACCTCATCGACGAGATGAGCGAGTCCGGCGTCATCGACAAGACCGCGCTGGTCTTCGGTCAGATGGACGAGCCCCCGGGCACCCGTCTGCGCGTGGCCCTCGCCGGTCTGACCATGGCGGAGTACTTCCGCGATGTGCAGAAGCAGGACGTGCTGTTCTTCATCGACAACATCTTCCGCTTCACGCAGGCCGGTTCCGAGGTGTCGACCCTGCTCGGCCGTATGCCCTCCGCGGTGGGCTACCAGCCGAACCTGGCCGACGAGATGGGTCTCCTCCAGGAGCGCATCACCTCGACCCGTGGTCACTCGATCACCTCGATGCAGGCGATCTACGTCCCCGCGGACGACCTGACCGACCCGGCCCCGGCCACCACCTTCGCCCACCTCGACGCGACGACGGTTCTGTCCCGTCCGATCTCCGAGAAGGGCATCTACCCGGCCGTGGACCCGCTGGACTCCACGTCCCGGATCCTGGACCCGCGCTACATCGCGCAGGACCACTACAACACCGCCATGCGCGTCAAGGGGATCCTGCAGAAGTACAAGGACCTCCAGGACATCATCGCGATCCTCGGTATCGACGAGCTCAGCGAGGAGGACAAGCTGGTCGTCCAGCGTGCCCGCCGCGTCGAGCGCTTCCTGTCCCAGAACACGCACGTCGCCAAGCAGTTCACCGGTGTGGACGGTTCGGACGTGCCGCTGGACGAGTCGATCACCGCGTTCAACGCGATCTGCGACGGTGAGTTCGACCACTTCCCGGAGCAGGCGTTCTTCATGTGCGGTGGTCTCGAGGACCTCAAGAAGAACGCGAAGGAACTGGGCGTCTCCTGACGCACCGGTCTTCGTGAGCCATTGAGCTCTTGATGGAGGGGGCGGGGGTTCGTCCCGCCCCCTCTGTCACGCCTACTAGACTTGTAACCAACACCCGGCAGAACCGCCGGGTGGTGACCCGAGGAGCCACCTTGGCTGCTGAGCTGCACGTCGCGCTGGTCGCCGCCGACCGTGAGGTCTGGTCGGGCCAGGCCACCCTGGTCGTCGCGCGCACCACGTCCGGCGACATCGGCGTCATGCCCGGTCACCAGCCGCTGCTCGGTGTGCTGGAGTCGGGCCCGGTGACCATCCGTACGAGTGATGGTGGAACCGTCATCGCCGCGGTGCACGGCGGTTTCATCTCGTTCGCGGACGACAAGCTGTCGCTGCTGGCCGAGATCGCCGAACTGTCGGACGAGATCGATGTCCAGCGCGCGGAGCGGGCGCTCGAGCGCGCGAAGTCGGGCGACGACGCGTTTGCCGAGCGTCGCGCGGAGGTCCGCCTGCGGGCGGCGACGGCGCGCTGACCCCTGGGGTCACCTCCCGGGCCCTTTAGTCTGGGAGTGCGCACGCGATGATGTCACTCAGCCGCGGCTGGGACCGGAGCAATCCGGTGCCGGTCGCGGCTGTGGCAGATATGGAAGTTTTTTCCGTTCCGTTACCTAGGAGACGAGGAGGTCGGTGTCGATGGTCCTCGCTCTGACTGTGTGCGGAATCGTCGTCGCCCTCGTAGTGCTGGGGCTGTTCGTCTTCGGCCTGCGCCGCAGACTCATCCAGCGCTCGGGCGGCACCTTCGACTGTTCGCTGCGCTGGGACGTGCCGGAGAAACCCGACACCAACGGCAAGGGCTGGAGCTACGGCGTCGCCCGCTACAACGGCGACCGCATCGAGTGGTACCGCGTCTTCTCCTACGCCTACCGCCCGCGCCGCATCCTGGAGCGCTCCGCGATCGAGGTGGCCGGCCGCCGGGTTCCGGACGGTGAGGAGGAGCTGGCACTGCTCTCCGACGCGGTGATCCTCACCTGTCTCCATCGGGGGACCCGCCTCGAACTCGCCATGAGCGAAGACGCGCTGACCGGATTTCTCGCGTGGCTGGAAGCAGCCCCGCCCGGTCAGCGCGTCAATGTCGCTTAGTACGTCCGTCGTGCTCGACGTCGGCTAGTTGAGCCCGTTGTCGATGGCCGTCACCAGCTCGCCGTTGCTGCTGTCACCGCTGAACTCCCAGAAGAACGCGCCGCCCAGGCCCTGGTTCTTGGCCCAGCTCATCTTGCCGGCGATGGTCGACGGGGTGTCGTACGACCACCAGTTGCTGCCGCAGTGCGCGTACGCGGTGCCGGCGACGGTGCCGGTGGCGGGGCAGGAGTTCTTGAGGACCTTGTAGTCCTCGATGCCCGCCTCATAGGTGCCGGTCGCCGGGCCCGTGGCCGTGCCGCCGGGGGCGGACTGGGTGACGCCGGTCCAGCCGCGGCCGTAGAAGCCGATGCCGAGCAGCAGCTTGTTCGCCGGGACGCCCTTGGCCTTGAGCTTGGCTATGGCAGCGGCTGAGTTGAAGCCCTCCTTCGGGATGCCGGTGTACGACGTGAGCGGCGAGTGCGGGGCGGTCGGACCGGTCTTGTCCCAGGCGCCGAAGTAGTCGTACGTCATCACGTTGTACCAGTCGAGGTGCTGGGCGGCGCCGCCGTAGTCGGCCGCGTCGATCTTGCCGCCGGAGGAGCCGTCGGCGGTGATGGCCGCGGTGACCAGGTAGTTCGAGCCGAACTCGGTGCGCAGTGCGGACATCAGGTTCTTGAAGGCCGCGGGGCCCGAGGTGTCGCAGGTCAGGCCGCAGGCGTTCGGGTACTCCCAGTCGATGTCGATGCCGTCGAAGACGTCGGCCCAGCGCGGGTCCTCCACGACGGCCTTGCAGGACTTGGCGAACGCGGCCGGGTTCTGCGCGGCCTGGCCGAAGCCGCCGGAGTAGGTCCACCCGCCGAACGAGTACAGCACCTTGATGTGCGGGTACTTCGCCTTCAGCTGGCGCAGCTGGTTGAAGTTGCCGCGCAGCGGCTGGTCCCAGGTGTCGGCGGTGCCGCTGACCGACTGGTCGGCGGTGTAGGCCTTGTCGTAGGCGGCGTAGGTGTCGTCGACGGTGCACTGGCCGTTCTTGACGTTGCCGAACGCGTAGTTGATGTGGGTGATCTTCGACGCGGAGCCGGAGGACACCAGGTTCTTGACGTGGTAGTTGCGGCCGTAGACGCCCCACTCGACGAAGTAGCCGAGGTTGATCTTGTCGCCGGTGGGGGGCGGGTCGGTGGTGCCGCCGGTCGTGCGCACCGCGCGGGCGCCGCTGACCGGGCCGGTCTGGTCCGCGGTGTCGCGGGCCTGCACGGAGTAGGAGTAGTCGGTGCCCGCGGTCAGGCCCGTGTCGGAATACGACGTGCTCGTCACGGTCGCGACCTTGGCGCCGTCGCGCAGGACGTCGTAGTTCTTGATGCCCTTGTCGTCGGTGGCGGCGCTCCAGGACAGCTTCACCGAGGTGTCGGTGATGTCCGAGGCGCTCGGGGTGCCGGGGGCGCTGGGTGCGCTGTCGCCGGGTTCCGTGGTGCCGCCGTCACAACTGCCGCCGTTCAGCTTGCAGTTGGCGGGGGAGCCGGAGCCGGTGCCGTTGAAGCCGAAGGTGACGGAGGCGCCGGGGGCGAGGCTGCCGTTCCAGGGCTTGTTCTTGGCGGTCCAGTGGGTGCCGGAGGAGGTGACGTCGGCGTCCCAGGCGGAGGTGACTTTGGTGCCGGAGGGGAAGTCCCACTCGACGGTCCAGGAGCTGAGGGCCGTGGTGCCGGTGTTCTTCACCGTCCACTTGCCCTCGAAGCCGGAGCCCCAGTCCTGGGGCTTGGAATAGGTGGCCGTAGCGGATGTCGCGGCCTCTGCGGGGCTCGCGAGGCCGACCAGACCGGCCAGCGGGAGCAACAGGGTCGCGAACCCTGCCGCGGCTCTGTGTCTGAAGCGCATGCTGCGCCTCCCTGTCTGTTTTTTGCGGGGCACTCGAGTCGGTGTCGAGGACGCGACCGTGCTCAGCCCTTCGGGCCTCCGCGCGCTCGCGCCCTCGACACCGGCGCGCCCCTTGGGGTGGGGAGTTGTGGAGCGTGACTGAGCCTTCACGCCCACGGTGCCGCGAGAATAGAAAGGTCTGGACCACGGGTCAATAGGTCTGGACCATTCTCGTATACGACGGAGCCCGAACCCCTAGATCCCCAACTCCTGCGCCAGTACGGCCGCTTGCACCCGGCTGCGCAGCTCCAGCTTCCCCAGCAGACGGCTCACATGGGTCTTCACCGTGGCCTCGGCCATGTCGAGACGGGAGGCGATGTCGGCGTTGGACAGCCCCTCGCCGAGACAGGACAGCACCTCGCGCTCGCGCCGGGTGAGGGCGTCCAGGACGGCCGGATCGGCGGTCGGCTCCCGCACGGGCCGGGTGGCGAACTCGGCGATCAGGCGCCGGGTCACGGCGGGCGCGATGAGACCCTCGCCGCGCGCCACCGTACGCACCGCCGCCAACAGGTCCCTGGCCTCGGTGTTCTTGAGCAGGAATCCGGACGCGCCCGCCCGCAACGCCCCGAACACATAGTCGTCCAGGTCGAAGGTGGTCAGCACCAGGACGTCGGCCAGCCGCTCGGCGACCACCTGCCGGGTCGCCGACACCCCGTCCAGGCGCGGCATCTGTACGTCCATCAGCACCAGGTCGGGCCGCAGTTCGCGGGCCAGGGCCACCGCCTGCTCGCCGTCCGCCGCCTCGCCGACCACCTCGATGTCGGCCGCGCTGCGCAGGATGAGGACCAGCCCGGCACGGACGGCGGACTGGTCCTCGGCGACCAGGACGCGGATCATCGACTGTCTCCTTCGTTCACGGGGAGCGTGGCGCGTACCACCCAGATCTTGCCGTCCGCGGAGTCCGGGTCGTCGACCGGACCGGCCTCGAACGCGCCGCCCAGCAGCTCGACCCGCTCCCGCATCCCGATGAGCCCGGCGCCCGAGCCCGGCGCGCGCGGTCCTTCGCGGTCGCCGAACGGGCTGGTCACCGCGACTCTCAGCGAGTCGTCCAGCTGAGTGAGGATGACGGTGACCCGGCCGGGGGAGGCGTGCTTGAGGGCGTTGGTCAGGGCCTCCTGCACGATGCGGTACGCCGCGAGCTCGACCGGGGCGGGGACGCGGCAGGGCTCCGCGTCCAGGTGGACGTCGAGCCCGTTGGTACGGGCGCCCGCCACCAGCGCTTCGAGGCCGTCGAGGGTGGGCGCGGCGGCCGGCTCGGTGTCGCCGCCGGCGTCGCGCAGGATGCCGATGAGGCGGCGCATCTCGGCGAGCCCCTCGACGCTGTTCTCACGGATGACCGAGAGCGCCTCCTGGGAGGTCTTCGGGTCGTCGAGGGAGAGCGCGGCCGTGGAGTGGATGGCGATGGCGGAGAGATGGTTGGCGACCATGTCGTGCAACTCGCGTGCCATCCGGGCGCGTTCCGACGTCACTGCCTGGGCGCGGTCCATCTCGGCCAGCAGCGCGGTCTGTTCGGCGCGCAGCCGGGCGGCCTCGGCGGCGTCGCGGTGGTTGCGGACGATATAGCCGGTCGCGGCGGGCGCGTAGGCCACCACACCGACGACCACACCGATCAGCAGCGCCTCCGGGACGCGCCATACCGCGAACGGCACGAGCGTCCCGGCCACGGTGAGCAGACCGGTGATCCACTGGATCCGGCGGGCCGTGGCGAGCGGGCCGTACAGCACGGCCGCGTACATGATGTCGGTGAACATCAGGACCGTGGCCAGATTGCCCTGGGTGAAGACGTCCGCGCAGATCGCGGGAGTGCCGATCAGCAGGGCCGTGCGGGGGGCCGCGCGCCGCAGCAGCTCGCAGCCGGCCATCACGGTGAGCGGCACCAGGATCGGCCAGGGGCCGTCGAAGAGCGTGATCGGATCCTTGGCGGTCCGCGTCCCGAGGCCGATGCCCACCAGCAGCAGGCCGCCGAGCAGCCCGCCGATGGCGATGTACACGTCGAAGCGGTGCGGGCGGGGGAGTCGTACGGCCATGGCACCATCCAACACGGCCGCGGCGCCCCGCGCCTGATCCCCGCGAAGGGTCCCCGACTGCATCTTTCGATGTAGCGCGAGTTCGTCAGTGGCGACGACGATTCCGGTCGCCGCCCCCGGGAGCCTTGAAGGGTGACCGAGAGGAGCGAACCGTGATCGTCGCCTTGATCGCAGCCTGCGAGATCGGCTTCTGGGTGCTGCTGGCGGCCGGACTGTCCTTCCGCTACCTGCTGCGCATGCCGCGTACGGGGCTGGCCCTGCTGCTGTGCGAGCCGCTGCTGGAGGTCGTCCTGCTGGTCGCCACCGCGCTCGACCTGAAGAACGGTGCCGAGCCGAACTGGACGCACGGCCTGGCCGCGCTGTACATCGGCTACACCGTCGGCCACGGCCACCGCACGGTGAAGTGGCTCGACGGCCATGCCGCCCACCGGCTGGCCGGCGCCCCGAAGCCCCTCGGGGCGCCGCGCTACGGGATGGCCCGGGCCCGCCACGAGGGCAAGGTCTGGCTGGGCACGCTGCTCGCCGCCGCCGTGGCGACCGTGCTGCTGCAGCTCGCCATCTGGTACGTCGACGACCCGAGCCGGGTCACCTCATTGGAGAGCTGGCGCTACGCCGCCTGGCGCGCGGCCGGGATCCACGGCCTGATCGCGCTGAGCTATCTGATCTGGCCGCGCAAGGCCCCGGCGGTCGAGCCGGACGCCGCAGTGACGGCCCCGAAGGAGAGCGTGCGCCGCTGACGCGAGCCCCGGCAGTGCCTCAGCGCTCTCCGCCCGGCACCCACAGAACGTCCCCGACCTCCTTGTTCGCCGTCCTGGCGAGGATGAACAGGAGGTCGGAGAGGCGGTTGAGGTACGTCGCGGTCAGGGGGTTCATCGCCTCGCCGTGCGCCTCCAGGGCGGCCCACGTCGAGCGTTCGGCCCGGCGTACGACCGTGCAGGCCTGGTGCAGGAGGGCCGCTCCCGGGGTGCCGCCGGGGAGGATGAAGGAGCGGAGCTTCTCCAGCCGCTCGTTGAAGCGGTCGCAGTCCGCCTCCAGCTTGTCGATGTAGAACTGCTCGACCCGCAGCGGCGGGAACTCGGGGTTCTCCACCACCGGCGTCGACAGGTCCGCACCCACGTCGAACAGGTCGTTCTGCACGCGGGTGAGGACCGTGACGATCTCCTCGTCGAGCCCGCCCAGCGCGATCGCCGTGCCGAGCACCGCGTTCGCCTCGTTGGCGTCGGCGTACGCCGAGATCCGCAGATCGGTCTTGGCGACCCGGCTCATGTCGCCGAGGGCGGTGGTGCCCTTGTCGCCGGTCCTGGTGTAGATGCGCGTCAGATTGACCATGAGGTCAGCCTAGTTACGCCCCGGCCGTTCGGAACACGCGTGTGCCGACCGTCACGGCCAGCGCGGCGAAGGCCACGGAGACCAGGGCGCCGTACAGCATGTGCGCCGTGGCGTAGGAGCCGACGTACGCGTCCCGCACCGCGTCCACCAGATAGCGGAACGGCACGAAGTGGGACAGCACGTCCAGCCACCTCGGCCCCACATGCGTTCCACCACGCCCTGGCCGTTCTCGATGATGATCGAGAAGCCGGCGAACGACCGCTCCGCCGGAGTCGTCGAGCAGCTCTCGCGCTGGGTCCGCGGACGGGACGCGGGGGAGTCGGCCGCCCGGGCCGTGCTGCGCGAGCTGCGCGCCGAGGTCGAGGCGGTCTCGCCGCGGATCGGCCTCATGGAGGGGTACGACCGCTTCATGAGGGTCATCGACGAGGCGCCGCCGTTGCGCTCCCGACTGTGGAGCCTTCAGCAGGAGGTCCACGGCCACCTCGAAGCCACCCTGCGCGAGGAGGTCGGCGCGAGCGCGGACGATCCGCTGCCCAGCCTGATCGCGGGTCAGCTCTCCTGGGCCCACGGGACCGTCCTCGCCGCCGTCGGCCGCGAGATGCTCAAGGGGCGCAATCCGGACGAAGTGTCACGCGAGATGCTCGTGCTTCTCGACGAGATCGAGGAGCTGTTGGGGGAGAAGGTGCTCAACTACGCCGTCCGAGGCGCGCAATGACCCGTGCCGGTGTGATGTCCGTCAGATGAGACGTGACTCGCGTTACTAACCGGTCACACAGTGCCTCACTCCCGCTAAGGTCCGCCGGAGAACAACGTAAACAGGGTGTAAGGCGTTTCAAAGGGGAGTCGCAACAGTGGCACGGAAGCTTGCCGTCATCGGCGCCGGCTTGATGGGTTCCGGAATCGCCCAGGTCTCCGCTCAGGCGGGCTGGGACGTCGTCCTCAGGGACGTCACCGACGAGGCGCTCAAGCGGGGCACCGACGGCATCAAGGCGTCGTACGACAAGTTCGTCAGCAAGGGCAAGCTGGAGGCGCACGACGCCGACGCCGCCCTCGCCCGTATCACCGCGACCACCGACCTGGACGCCGTCGCGGACGCGGATGTCGTCGTCGAGGCGGTCTTCGAGAAGCTCGAGGTCAAGCACGAGATCTTCCGCGCGCTCGACAAGATCGTGCGCGAGGACACCGTGCTCGCCTCCAACACCTCCGCCATCCCGATCACCAAGATCGCGGCGGCCACCGAGCGCCCCGAGCGGGTCGTCGGCGTGCACTTCTTCTCGCCGGTGCCGATGATGCAGCTCGTCGAGCTGGTGCGCGGTTACAAGACGAGCGACGAAACCCTCGCCACCGCGCGGGAGTTCGCCGAGTCCGTCGGCAAGACCTGCATCGTCGTCAACCGTGACGTCGCCGGTTTCGTCACCACCCGGCTCATCTCGGCGCTCGTCGTCGAGGCGACCAAGCTCTACGAGTCGGGTGTCGCCACCGCCGAGGACATCGACCTGGCCTGCAAGCTGGGCTTCGGTCACGCCATGGGCCCGCTCGCCACGGCGGACCTCACCGGCGTCGACATCCTGCTGCACGCCACCGGCAACATCTACACCGAGTCCCAGGACGAGAAGTTCGCCCCGCCGGAGCTGATGCGCCGGATGGTGGACGCGGGTGACATCGGCCGCAAGAGCGGGCAAGGCTTTTACAGCTACTGAGCACTCGTAAAACCGCACAGGCCCCTGCCGTATCACGCGATGGGGTGAATTCGGTATCGGTTCGCTCACAGACGGCAACCTCTGACCGCTCAACGCAGTCAGAGGTTGCATCACCGGCCGCATCGAAGGCTCAGAGCACATACAGGCACAGACACATCGCGGAGCACAAACGCACGCTTGGGGAGCGCATATGCACATCAGGGGCGACCACGCCGAACTGGTCGTCGGGGGGCGCCTCGACGTCCGCAGCGCGGCGGACGCCCGTACGGTCCTGCACTCGGCCGTCGACGACGGAGTCGGCGATCTGGTGCTCGACCTGTCCGAGCTGGACTCCTGGGACGCCACCGGACTCGGGGTGATCATGGGCGCCCACCGGCGGGCCGGCCGCTGCGGCCGACGCCTGGTGCTGCGCGGCGTGCCGCCGCAGATGCAGCGCCTGCTGGTGGCCACCCGGCTGCACCGGATCCTGGCGATCGAGGGCGGCATCGGGGTGGAGTCCCTGCCCCGGGTGTGACACCGGGCACGGGTGGGGCGGGACAGTAGGGCGTTCCGGATGCGAAGCGCACGTCGCGCGCAATCCTCACGAGACTGTGACGTCTCGGACGGCGCGGTACCCCGAGCTGTCATAGATACTGTGCAAAGGTTTAGGGTTCGGCTGCCCGCTGCCTAGACAACCCCTTCGAGCGGGCCCGGACCAGAAGCGACAGCGCGGTGTGCAAAGGCCGGGAGGGGCCGCAAACGGCACACGACGCTTTTGGGGGGCTTGAAACCTATGGACCCGAACACCCGGGGACCCGAGGATCACGGCCATGACGCCGACGGGAATCCGTCGCGCCAGCGCCCGCCCAGGGACCCCCTCACAACCGACTTCGGCCAGCACTCGCCCGCACTCGCCCGCACGGTGCAGCTGGTCTCGGGCGACTTCCTGCTCACCGTCAATCCCGTCGACGGCAGCGAGATCGAGGTCTGCCCGCCGGCGGAGCGACCGGCACGGCCCGAGAAGCTGGCCCCGGCCGAGCGCGCGGAGGCCGAGCGAGCCGCCCGGCCACCCGTCCCGCCCGGCCCGGCCCGCCCCGCCCAGCCGCTCCTGGCCCGCCAGGACGAGCGCGAACAACTGGTACGACTGCTCGCCCGGGGCCGCTCCGTCCGACTGGTCGGCTCCCGGGGCGCCGGCCGCACCAGCCTCCTCGACCTCGTCGCCGAGGACTGCGCGGACCTCGCGCCCGACGGCGTGATCCGCCTCAGCGGCTTCCACCGCACCCCGGACGACCTGCTGTACGACCTCTTCCACGCCGTCTACAGCGCGCCCCTGCACCGCCCCGGCCAGGATGAACTGCTCGCCTGCGTCCGTGAGATCGGCGCGGTCGTCGTCCTGGACGACATCGAGTTCGGCGGCGCCGCGCTCGACGAGCTGCTGGACGCCACCCCCGAGTGCGCCTTCCTGGTCGCCGCCACCCCCGATGTGCCCGCGCCGTCCGCCGACTCCGGCATCGAGGACGTCGCCCTCCGCGGTCTCGACCGCGCCGACAGCGTTGAGCTCCTGGAGCGCGAGGTCGGCCGGGCCCTCACCGAGGACGAGGCGAACTGGGCGGGCGACCTGTGGTTCGAGTCGGAGGGCCTGCCGCTCAGGTTCGTCCAGGCCGGGGCGCTGCTGCGGCAGCGGGACCGGCTGCGGGCCGGAGCGGACGCCGTCGACGAGTTCGGAGTCTTCGCGGACGAGCCGCCGGTCGACGCACCCTTCGACCGGCCGATCGATGGCGGGCACGAGGGCGGCCAGGGGGCCGCTCACGAGGCCGGTCACGAAGAACCGCCGCTGCCCTCGGTCGGCGAGGCGGCCGGACCCGCCGCGCTGCTCGCCGCGCGGCTCAGCGCCTCGGCCCGCGCCACCCTGAGGTTCGCCGTCGCGCTCGGCGGCGAGGTCCCCCACCAGGCCCATCTGCCCGCACTGGTCGGCGACACCCACGCGGACGCCGCGCTGGGTGAGCTGGCCGACTGCGGGCTGGTCTCGCCCGTCGGCGCCCGCTACCGGCTCGCCGCCGGGGCCCAGGCCCAGCTGACGGCGGCCGGATACGCCGAGGACGTCCAGGACCGGGCCCTCACCGCCGCCCAGCACTACACCTGGTGGGCCGGGCACCCCTCGGTCACACCGGAGCGCGTGAGCGCCGAGGGCGACGCCGTGCTCGCCGCGCTGGGCGTCCTGGTGCCGGGGACGACACCGCCCGCCGAGGACGAGGACAGCCCGACCGTGCAGCTCGCCCGCACGGCCGCGCCCGCGTTCGCCGCGGGCCTGCACTGGGGCGCCTGGGAGCGGGCACTGCGGGCGGGTGCCGAGGCCGCCCGGCTGGCCGGTGACGTCGCCGAACAGGCCTACTTCCATCACGAGTTGGGCATCCTCGCGCTGTGCCGGGGGCGGCTGGACCGGGCCCGTGCCGAGCTGGAGACCTCCATCGGGCTGCGCGGCGCCCTGGCCGACAAGCGCGGCACCGTCGCCGGCCGCCGCGCCCTCGCGCTGGTCTCGGACCGTTCCGGTACGACACCCGGGGTGGCCGCGTTCGGCTCGACGGCGGGCGAGGAGGTGTCGGACGCGCGTTACGAGGAGTCGCAGTCGCCGCCGGGAGGCGTGCCGGCCGCGCTCCCGTCGGGCGGGGACGCCACGACGCTGGTCACGCACCGGGCCTCGGTCTCCTCGCCGTCGGCGCTGTCCTCGTCCGCGTCCGTGTCGTCCTCGGCGACCTCGCACAAGGGCCGCGGCGGCGTGCGGGGCTTCGCCCGGCGCAACCTCGTCGCAGCCGGTGCCGGGGCGCTGCTCGTGGCCGTGCTGGGCACGGTGGTGACGCTCGGCGCGACCTCCGACAACGACCCGAACACCCCGGCCGACCACGTCGGCGTCAACCCGTCCGCCAGCCAGGGCATCGGGGACGACAGCCTCGGCGCCGACAAGGCGGACGGCGACGACGGACAGGACTCCGGTGACACCGGCACGGCGACGAGCCGGCCGACCGATCCGGGACCCGACGGCACGTTCGGCACCTCGGACGACCCGACGCCGACGGACGACTCGAAAGACCCGTCGGACGACCCGAGCGGTACGCAGAGTTCGGGTGGCGGGTCGTCGAACTCGCCGTCCAAGCCGCCGTCGTCGCCGACGAAGCCGCCGGCCTCCTCGACCAAGCCGCCGACCGAGACGCCGACGGACGACCCGACGCCGACCGACGAGCCGACGACGGACGACCCGACACCGACCGACGAGCCGACGACCGACGAGCCGACCGACCCCCCGTCCACCTCCACCTCGGCCAGCGGACCGGCCTCCTCCAGCCCGGCGGAGACCACCACCTCCGCCAGCGCTCCGCAGAGCAGCGACGAGGGCACGCCGAGCGGCAGCGCGGACTCGGTGATCTGACCGCCGGTGAGCTGACCGCCGATCACCACGACGAGGGCCGGGTCCATCCGCTGGACCCGGCCCTCGTCGTCATAGAACTGATCGCGACGGCGTCAGAACAGTCGCAGCTTGTCGTCCTCGATCCCGCGCATCGCGTCATAGTCCAGAACCTGACAGCCGATACCCCGGTCCGTGGCCAGGACCCGGGCCTGCGGCTTGATCTCCTGGGCCGCGAAGATGCCGCGGACCGGCGCGAGATGGGGATCGCGGTTCAGCAGCTCCAGATAGCGGGTGAGCTGCTCGACGCCGTCGATCTCGCCCCGGCGCTTGATCTCCACCGCGACCGTCCGGCCCTCGGCGTCCCGGCACAGGATGTCGACCGGCCCGATCGCCGTCATGTACTCGCGGCGGATGAGCGTGTAGCCCTCGCCCAGTGTTTCGATGCGGTCGGCGAGGAGCTCCTGGAGGTGCGCTTCCACGCCGTCCTTGATCAGGCCAGGATCCACGCCGAGTTCGTGCGAGGAGTCATGGAGGACCTCCTCCATCGTGATGATGAGCTTCTCGCCCGCCTTGTTGGTGACCGTCCAGACGTCCTTCTGCTCGCCGTCCCCCTCCTTCAGCGTGCAGGGCGGCGACATCCAGTTCAGGGGCTTGTAGGCCCGGTCGTCCGCGTGGATCGAAACGCTGCCGTCCGCCTTCACCAGGATCAGACGGGGCGCCGAGGGCAGATGGGCGGTGAGCCGGCCCGCGTAGTCGACGGAGCAACGGGCAATGACGAGACGCATGGTCGGCAACGCTACTCGACGGGCGCAGGTGGACGCGATTCGCCCTGGGTGAGTCCGTATGACCCCGGACTGCCCCTGTTCATTTCTGGCCGATTGTGTGCCTAACGAGGACCGCCCATGTACGCAATCTCCTGGTGCCGTCACCGTCCGTTGCCTACCGTATTAAACGGGAGGTCGCGAGGTGTGTACGCACAGTGTCCGGCATCGCGGTCTTCCTCATCTGTCCGGCAACCCCTGCTGCCGCGGGGGTGCGAGAGGAGAACCCATGTCGCTCGACGTCTCACCGGCCCTACTCGAAAAGGCCGAGCGAGGCGAGGTCGACGAAGCCGAATTCGTCGACTGCGTCCGGACCTCCCTGCCTTACGCATGGGGGATGATCAGCTCCCTGGTGGCTCAGCTGAAGGTCGACGGCGGTTCGTTCGCCGACAACCAGACGCCCCCGCCGGACGAGCAGGCACGTGGCCAGCTGCTGCGTGCGCTTGCGAGTGACGCGATACGCGGCGCGCTTCAGCGGCACTTCGGGGTGCGACTGGCCTTCCAGAACTGCCACCGGGTTGCGGTGTTCCCGCTCGACGCCTCGGTCGACGAGTCGCTGACCCGCTTCACCTCGGTCCGCAGTCAGCTGCTGAACCAGTCTCCGGAGTTCAGGGACTGCTGACGCAGAGCCGTTTGCTTGCCGCTCCCTACGCGGGAGGTGCATTCAGTACGGGGCGGCAAGCCCTCTGGCGCACCGGGCACTTCGGCCCGGCCCGGCTCATCGGCCGAACTGCGGGAGCACTTCGGCGCCCAGGCGCCGGACGTTCTCCTCGGTCGCCGCCAGGTCGCCCGAGCCCTCGACGAGCAGGGCGAAGCGGGAGATACCGGTCCGTTCGCTGGTCGCCGCCAGGCGGTCGGCGCACAGACGCGGGGTGCCCACCGGGTGCAGTCCGCAGAGCAGTTCGGTGTAGGCCAGCGGGTCGCGCATCGCGCGATGGCGGCCGTCGACCGTCACATGGGCCTCCAGGCCCTGCCGCAGCCAGCCCGGCATCGCCTTCGTCAGCGTCTCGACCGCGTCCGTGCGGCGGTCCGCGATCTGGCAGACGCCGGCCGAGACATGGGCCGCGCCCAGGATCTCCTCGGCCGGCCTGCCTGCGGAGCGTGCGTGCTCCCGCCACAGGGCGACCATCTCGGCCTTCTCCTCGTCACCCACGTGCATCCCCAGCAGCATCGGCAGCCCGCGCTCGGCCGCGAGCCGTACGCTCGCCGGTGAGGTGCACGCGACGACGACCTCGGGTCCGTCGGTCTCGGTGAGGCACTCCGACGGCCTTGGCACGACGGGGACTTCACGGAAGCCGAACTGCTCGCCGGCCGCGGAGACCGCCGGTTCCCGCAGCCAGCGCACCAGCAGATCGAGTGATTCCGGGAACCCCTCCTCGTATGCCCTCAGACCCGAGCCGAAGACCTCCAGATCGACCCAGGGCCCGCCGCGGCCCACGCCCAGCGAGAACCGCCCGCCGGAGGTGATGTGCAGCAGCGCGGCCTGCTCGCCGAGGGCCACCGGGTGGGCGGTGGGCAGTACGCTGACCGCGGTGCCGACCCGCAGTCGCCTGGTGCGGCCCAGCAGTAACGCCGCCAGGGTGATCGCGGACGGACAGGTGCCGTACGGCACGAAGTGGTGCTCGGCCAGCCAGACCGTGTCGAGCCCCGCTTCCTCGGCGACCTCGGCGGAACGGACCGCGCGGTGCAGCGCCTCCCCGTCGCCCTGACCCGGGAACCGGGCCGCCAGCACGAAACTTCCTACACGCATTGCCTTTTCCTGCTTCCTTGGCTCCGACGCGGAGCTCCCCCACCCGGCATAACCGTCTGACACGTGCCGAGGACACGGCCTGGCGGAGAGATTTGCGGATTGTCTGGAGAATGAATCGCCGGAGCGGGGGACTTGTGCGGGTTGGTGCCGTACGACTACCCCTGTCCGTGCCGCGTAGGCTGGACATGACCCGTGCATCCTGTATAGCCCCGTGAGGTGTTCCGTGTCCCCGCGTCGCAACCGACCCAAGGACCCGCAGGGAGCTGCTTCGTCCGGACGCAGCTCCGAGGACGACCGCTCCGGCCGTTACGGCGGCTGGCAGTCCTCGGAGGCCTGGGGCGGCGAGGACTGGAACGTACGGCACGTGGCCGGCGCGAGCGCCCAGGGCAAGGCGTACCGCTGCCCGGGCTGCGACCAGATGATCCCGGACGGCGTCCCGCACGTCGTCGCCTGGCCGGACCACGCGGGCGTCGACGACCGCCGCCACTGGCACAAGGCGTGCTGGAACGCGAAGGACCGCCGCACCACGCGGGTGCAGCGGTCCCGTAACGCGCCGAGGTTCTAGGCCGGACACGGCTGGGGCGGGCTCACACGTCCCGCCGCTCCAGCAGGGCCGAGGCGCCGGCGAACGCGGCGGCGGTCACGCCGAGCATGATCCACAGCGGGTCCCAGCCGGACGGGCCGGAGTTGCTGAGGGACTGCGAGTAGAAGACGCTGAGCTGGTTCGGGATGGAGTACTCGAACAGGGCCTCCTGGAGGTCCTTCAGCGACTCCGCGAACATGAACAGCGCGATGACCATGGGGGCCAGCACCACACCGATCATGATCGTGATGGCGCCCGCGGAGTGCCGGATGATCGAGCCGACGATCAGCGAGAGCAGGCCGAGCAGCGCGATGTAGAGCGAGATGCCGACCGTGCCCTTCAGCCACTCGGCTCCGGTGGGCTCACGGGCGTCGTCCATGATGGACACGTCCGCGAGGGCGACGAGCAGGGCCGACACCAGCGTCACCGTGAACGCGACCGCGAAGAACACGATCGCCTTGGCCGCCAGCACCCGGACCCGGCTCGGGCACGCCGTCATCGTGGTCCGGATCATGCCGGTGCCGTACTCCGAGGCCGTCGTCAGCACGCCCAGCGTGATGATGCACATGCTGCCGAGCAGCAGTCCGAAGAAGCCGAAGCCCAGCGGGTTCTCGCCGCTCAGGCTGCCCTCCGGGGAGTTGGCGGCGACCAGGGCGGCGGCTCCGAGGCCGATGCCGACCACGAGCAGCACGAAGACGCCGAGCGTCCACATCGTGGAGCGCACCGAGCGGATCTTCGTCCACTCCGAGGCGATCGCGTGCCCGAGGTGCGTGCGCACGACCGGGATCGGCGAGGTGTAGGTCGGGTACGACGAACCGGGCGCCGCCTGCCAGTTCGGTGCGGCGGTCTGCGGCATCGGGGGCTGGGGCGTGCTCATCGGGCTTCCTCGGGCTTGGTCGGGGCGGCGGCGGGGGCGGCCGGGGCGCTCGCGGCGGGCGGCTGGGCGGGCTGGGCCGGCGGCTGGGCGGGCGCCT
>NZ_JBIMKE010000023.1:0-133992 GCF_043673425.1 Streptomyces sp. M41
CGAGGGTCCGCGCCCGGCACGCCGAGAGCACGCACCTGACGCCGCGCGGCCCGCCCTGCGGGCGGACGACGGGAATTCGACGACAGGCCCTAGGGACGGTGGTCCTCCGGCGGTTGCCGGTAGGGGCTGCTCCGCGACGGTCGTCCGACGGGCGGCCGGTAGGGACCGCTGTCCGGCGGGTCGTACGGCGGTATGTCGCGGCCCGGCTGGTAGTGCGGGCCCTGGCGGATGTGCCGGAGGACCACGGCCAGATCGATCGTGATCACCAGCCACAGCGCCCCGCAGGCCGCCGCCCAGCCGGGCCGGCCGGCGAGCGCGAAGGCGACGGTGCCGAAGACCGTCCAGGCCACGCCCCACACGCACAGCCAGAAGCGGACCCGCAGCGCACTGCGCGCCGTCGTAGGCTCACTGCCTGTACGCATCCGTCACACCACTCCTCTTTGAAACGTACTCCTCGATCCCGCCGGATTCCTCGCAGGGGGCTCAGTGCTGCCGGACACCGATGACCTGGCCGAGGTGCTCCTCGACCTCGCCGTACCCCACGAGGACATCAACGACCTCGTGCGGATGCGCCGACGGGTGACCGACGACCCGGAGCTGCACCAGCTCCTGGAGCGGCTCGCCGGCGAACTCGTCCGGGGCCTGGGGGAGGCCGGCGTGCCGGGCCACAGTCCCGACCTGGACTGGGAGCTGGACTGGGCCTCGGGGACTTTGCAGCGCTGCTTCCCCGTGTACGTGTTCCTCGCGGCCCTGCCGTACACGCGTGCGTACCACCGCGAGCGCGGCATCCCGGCCGATGTCTCCCGCCGCACGCTCGCCGATCTCGGACGGAACATGGCCGGGTACCGCAGACGGTACGGCCGGGCGGGCGTGCAGGCCCCGTCGTGGCTCGTCCGTCACTTCCGCGGCGAGCTGTACCAGCTGGGGCGGCTCCAGTTCGAGCGGGCACGGCTCGGGGAGCGGACCGCGCCCGGCCTCGCGGCGGCCGGGCTCCGCCTGGAGCCGGGCGCCCCCTGTCTGAACCTGCACATCCCGGACTTCCACGGGCCGCTGTCCCCGGCCGCCGTCGACCACTCTCTGGCGCTGGCCCGGGAGTTCTTCCCACGGCACTTCCCTCACGAGCCGTACCAGGCGGTGACCTGCCACTCCTGGCTGCTGGACCCGCAGCTCGCCGAGCACCTCCCCGCGGACTCCAACATCGTCCGCTTCCAGGCCCGTTTCCGCGTCGCCCGCCCGGACGGCGAACCGGCGGACACCCAGCCCGTCCGGTTCGTCTTCGGCGACCCCGAATCGCCGGTCGAGAAGCTGCCGCGCCGGACGGCCCTGGAAAGGGTGATCGGAGACCATCTGCGGGCGGGCGGCCACTGGTACATCGGGCACGGGTGGCTGCCACTGGAGGACGGGACCGGCTGAGGCGGCTGAGAAGGAATCCGGCTCGGGCGTGAATTTCCTTCGTACGGCGATGAGTTCCGCGGCACGCGCCGGTCTACCTCTGTGACAGCACCACGGACCACCGCTCACACAGGAGACCCGCATGTCCGAGACGACCGCCTCCGTCACCGCAGCCGCCGCCTCCACCAGCCCCGGCACCTCCGGCACCGTCATCGCCGAGTCCGCGACCCCGCGCGGCCGTCGGGCCCGTATCGCCCTGCGCGGCCTTCAGATCCTGCTCGCCCTCTTCTACGCGATCGCGAGCGCGCTGCCCAAGCTGATCGCGCACCCGTCGGCGACCGAGGGCTTCGAGGAGCTCGGCTGGGGCAGCACCGGGATGTACATCATCGGCACCCTCGAACTGGCCGGTGCCATAGCGCTGTTGATCCCGGTACTCCAGTCGGTGGCGGCGGTGGCGCTCAGCGCGCTGATGGTCGGGGCGTTCATCGTGTCGATCACCGCCTTCGAGGGCGAGAACGCGGCGACCCCGCTCATCCTGATCGTGCCGCTTGCCCTGATCGCCTGGGCACGGCGGAGTTCCAACGCGGATCTGCTGCGGCTGGTGCGACGACGCGCGTGAGGCGGTGGCGTCGGCGCGTGAGCCGACTGCTTCGGCAGGTGAGCCGACTGCTTCGGTGGCGTCCGGCAGCCCGGGGTCCTTCCCGGCCTGCCGGACGCCACCGTCGCCGTGTCACCGCCCGGACGGTCGTCCCGTGCTGCCGCCCCCGCCCATGAGCCCGCGCAGCCGTTCCATCTCCCGGCGGTCGCGCTTGGTCGGGCGGCCCGTGCCACGGTCGCGGATGCCCGCCGGGGCGACGGCCTCACGGGGCGGGGGAGGGGGTGAGTTGTCGACGTAGCACTGGATCGCCACCGGGGCGCCGACCCGCTTGCGGATCAGCCTTCTGACGATGACGATCCGCTCCCGGTTCTCCTGCCGCACCCGCACCTCGTCGCCGATGCGCAGGGAGTGGGAGGGCTTCACGTTCTGACCGTTGACCCGCACATGGCCGCCCTTGCAGGCGGTGGCGCCCATGGAACGGGTCTTCACCAGCCGTACGGCCCAGATCCAGCTGTCGACGCGTACGGACTCGCCGTTCTGCGGACCGGCGGCCACGGCCGCGGCCACAGCGGCGGCGATCTTCGGGTCGACGGCGGCGGGCTGCTCCGCCCGCCCCTCGCCCGGCTCGCCCTCGGCCGTGCTGCCGACGGTCACCTCGTCATCCTCGGAAGCCATGCCCCGACCTTAGTCCTCGCGATGAGCCGGGACGGCCGTACGGTGGAGCTGTGGACGCCCTCGCCGAGCTCGACCGCCGGATCGCGGACTGCCGGGCCTGCCCGCGGCTGGTCGCCTGGCGTGAAGAGGTGGCCCGTACCCGGCGGGCCGCTTTCGCTGACCAGACGTATTGGGGGCGGCCGGTCCCGGGATTCGGCCCCCCGGACGCCCGGCTGCTGATCGTCGGGCTCGCCCCGGCCGCTCATGGCGGCAACCGCACCGGCCGAATGTTCACCGGCGACCGCTCCGGGGACGTGCTGTACCAGGCGCTGTACGACGTGGGCCTCGCCTCGCAGCCCACCTCGGTCGAGGCCGGTGACGGCCTGGAACTGTCCGGCGTACGCGTCACCTCCCCCGTGCACTGCGCGCCGCCCGCCAACAAGCCGACGCCGGGGGAGCGCGAGACCTGCCGGCCCTGGCTGCTTCAGGAACTGCGGCTGCTGCGGCCCACGCTGCGGGCGGTCGTCGTGCTGGGCGCCTTCGGCTGGCAGGCCACGCTGCCCGCGCTGGCGGAGGCGGGGTGGCGGGTGCCCCGGCCCCGGCCGCCCTTCGCACACGGGACGCGGGTCGCGCTGGACGCGCTCGACGGTGACGCCGGGCTCGACCTCTTCGGCTGCTTCCACGTCAGCCAGCGCAACACCTTCACCGGCAGGCTCACACCCGAGATGCTGCGTGACGTACTGCGTACGGCGGGGGAAGCGGCCGGGGTGGCGGGGACGCAGGAGGCGAGAGGGACGACGGAGGCGACGGGGCGCGGGAAGGAGACGCCGGCGCGCCGGGGTTGACCGAGGGCCGCGCCCGACCGGGAGCGGAGGTCGCTCCTCGTCGCGCCGGTTCAGCTGCTGCCGGGAGGCCGCCAGACGTACCGCACATCCGGCTCCCGCTCCTCGTTCCCGCTGCCGTCCGTGAACTCGACCGCGGCGAAGCCGTGGCGCTCGTAGAACCGGTGGGCCGGCTCGTTGACCTGGAAGGTCCACAGACTCAGCCCGTCCGGGCGGCGCCGCTTGGCGAGGTCGACGAGACGGTCGCCGATGCCCTGGCCGCGCCAGTCGGGGTCCAGGTAGAGCTGCGAGAGCTGGTCGGCGTCGAGGACCATCAGGCCGACGACACGGCCGGCGGTCTCGGCGACCCAGGTCTCCCTGAGCAGCACCACGACCTCGCGGAAGTACGTCCGCACCTCGTCGTCGGAACGGGGCCGCACGACCGTAGGCAGCGCGGCGGCGAACGACCGCAGCCAGACGTCGGCGACGGCACCGGCGTCGGTCGGGACGGCGCGGCGCAGCGCGACCGGGGTCATGATCGCGTCCCCCCCTTCCGCCTCCGGCACGGCGACCGTGGCCGTGATCTCCACCAACTGCCCCGTATAGCCGAGGCAGGCGACACCGAGCAGTGTCGAGGAGTGCGGGCCGATGCTCAGCCCCGAAGCCTCCACCACCTCCCAGACGGCGGACAGCACGGCCGTGTCGCTGCTCACCACGTACACCTCGCTCGACAGAACGTGCGCCAAGTCGCTGCCGACCACGCGCAGTTGCTCCTCCAGGTTGGCGATCACCTGCTCAGCCTGCCGTACGGGGTCCCCTTCCCCCACGAGGTTCCCGTCGGCGTCGAGGGGCACGGAACCGGCGAGGAAGGCGAGCTTCGTGCCGGCCTCGACGACGGAGGCGTGGGAGTAGGTGGGGGGCGGGAACAGGTCGGGGGAGGTGACGCGGCGGATGGCGACGGGGCGGGTGGCGGCGGGGCGGGTCATGGGGGCTCCTGCGGGCCATGGCGAGTCGTTCGGCGGTCAACCTCCCGATCATGAGCGTCCGCATCGGCCCCCGCATCCCAATTTCCGGGGCCGGTCCCGGCCCGGCGCGCTCCGCGCCCGGCGAGTGCACGCGCCTGCCGGTCGCACTCCCGTGCGAGCTCCGGGTACGCCTCGGCGATGGCCGCGCAGACCCTGCGACGCAGCAACTCCTCGGCCGCCGCCCGCCCCGCGCTGTCGCGCAGGTCGGCGAGGATGTCGTCGTAGCGGGCCATGCGATGGCGCAGATACTCGACCTTCCATCGATCGAGGATCCCGATCCCGGAACCATCCGAACCCTCGGAACCCCCGGAACCCCGCCGTTCATGATGGGAGACCGCAAGCACCGTCAGTCTGGCCGGTGACAACCGCGGCACCTCCAGCGGTTCCGCCGCGATGCGCGCGGACACCTCCCGCCGCCGGCGCTGCGAGGCGGCCCGCGCGTCGGCGGAGCGCCGGGCGGCGAGGGCCGACAGAGCCCGGAACGCGTCGCTGCGCTCGGCGGCCTCGACTCGCTCGATGCGGTAGAGACGGGTCGGCGGGCCCGTCCGAGAGGCGGGACGGGCGCGCAACAGATCCGGCTCCCCGAGCAGTTGGCGCACCATCGCCGCGGTCCAGCCCCGGGTGCGCAGCCCGGCGGCGGAGAGGTGGGTCCGGTTCGGCAGAGCGGCTCGGCCGTCGTACGTGGTCATCGCGATTCCCCCGTCATTACAGAGCGTGACGAGTTCATTGATAACGCGTGCCACTGACAATGAGGTTCGCGCCCCGGATCGACAGGGCACCCTCCGCACAGTTGCGTTCATAAAGAACGCGGTGCTTCCAGGCTTCGTCACATCCCCGAAACGTTCCCGTCCCATCGGCTCCGGCATCCGGCCCTACCGTGGGACACCACAGCCCGAAGCCCGGCCACCGTCGCCCGAAGGCATCACCGCTCGCCTCGACGAGACGACAGGAGCCCCGTGTCCCGCCCCGCACCATCGGCCCTCGCCCTGCCGCCCTGGCTCTCCCACGCCCTCCGCGCCCAGGGCGGCCCCGTCCCCTGGAGCGCCGTCGTGCGAGGGGCGTTGGCCGCCGGCCCGCTGCTGCTCGCCGGCGTGATCAGCGGGCACACCACACTCGGCGTCATGGCCGCCGTCGCCGCCATGCTCGCCGGGGTCAACGACCGCCCCGGCAGCCGCCGTGCCTCCGTCAAGCGGCTCGGCCTGCCGGCGCTGGCCGGGGCGGCCGGGGTGCTCGGCGGGACGTATGCCGGAGAGCACGTCGGAGCCGTTGCGCTGACCGTACTGCTCACCGGCCTCGGGCTTCTCGCCGGTGGCATCAGCGCCGTCGGACCGGTGGCTTCCGCCGCCGGTACGCAGGTGCTGGTCGCAGCCGCCGTCGGGGCCGGCATGCCGTTGCCCGAGCCCGGGTGGCAGCGGGCGCTCGGCTATCTCGCCGGTGCCGTATGGCTGCTCGCGCTGCGGCTGGCGCTGCCCACGCCCGGCTCGCTCGCCGGGGACTTCCGGTTCGACGGGGAGCGGGAAGCCGTCGCCGATGTGTACGACGCCGTCGCCGACCTCCTCGACGCCGTCGGCGGCGAGCACGCCACCGCCCGCCGCGCGGCGCTCACCGCCGCTCTCGACCACGCACAGGACACCCTCACCGGACCCCGGCTGCGGCGGTACGCCTCCTCCTCCGCCGAGCGGCGCCTGCATGCGCAGTACGCCGCCGCGCTGCCGCTCGGCGAGGCCGCCACCGCGCTCGCCTGGGTGGCGGAACCCGTACCGGACCGGGCTTGCGCGGGACCGCGCCGGCTCGCCGCCGCCGTCCGCGCGAACACCAGCCCCGGGCCCCTCCCCGCGCCCCATCGCTCCGCACCCGCTCTGCGCGCCCTGGACGATGCGCTGCTGCATGCCGCGGAGGCCTTCGACCGGGGCAAGGGGCGCGATCTGCACACCCGGAGGCGTACGGCCGCGGTCCTGGTCCGGGCCGTGTTCGGGGCCGGCGGGCGGGAGTACGGCCTGCGGGTCGCCCTCTGCTTCGGCGCCAGCGCCGGCATCGCCCAGGCCCTGCACCACGCCCAGTGGTACGGCCGGCACGAGCACTGGTACTGGCTGCCGGCCACCGCCGTCTTCCTCGTCAAGCCCGACCTCGGACCCCTCGCCTCCCGGGTGCTGTGCCGGGCCGCCGGCACCGTGCTGGGAGCCCTCCTCTTCGCCGGGTTCGCGGCCGTGCTGCCCCGGCCCGAAGGGCTCATCGCGCTCGTGGCCCTCAGTGGCGCGCTCATCCCGCTGGGCGCGCGGCACTTCGCCGCCCAGACCCTTGTCGTGACCCTTCTCGTCCTCGCCCTGGTGATGGTGGGCGGCGAACCGCAGGCCTCCCTGAGCCGCATCGGGGAGACGCTGCTGGCCTGCGCGATCGTGCTCGTCGTCGGGCACCTCCCCATGCCGGGCCAGCGGGGCGGAGGCGTACGGTCGCGCCTCACGGCGGCCGGCCGGGCCGCGTACGCCTACCTCGCCCACGTTCTACGCGAGGCCGATGCCGGTCACGTGCCGGGGGACACGGGTGCCGGGCGCACGCGAACCGGCCCCGACACCCGCGCTCGGCGCTGGACGCTCCGCCGCGAGGCATACCGTGCGCTCACCGAGGCCCGTACCGCCATCGCGCTCGCCTCCGCCGAGCTGCCCGCGCTCGCCCGGCACACGGAGGGCGCGGAGGAGATCGTCGCCACCCTCGAACGGCTCGTCGACGCGACGACCGCGTGTGCCGTACACCTCGACGACTCCGGCCGGCTCGCCCCCGCCGACACCGGACAACTCGCCGCGCTGCTGGATGAGTTGACCGCGGAGTGCGACCGGCGCGGGCTACGCCTCCCCGAGGCCCCGGCCCCCGGCCTGCCCCTCGCCGGCTGACCCCCTCGCTCCCGCCCGCACACACAGCAGCCCACGGCCCGCACTCGTCGCCCCGACCCGCACCTCCGTCACGAACCCGTGCGTCGCCAGGACCGGCTCCACCTTCCCGGCGATCTCCTCCACCCCACGCCCCTCGGGAGGCTCCCAGCACAGGCACAGCACACCGGCCGGCGCCAGCCATCCCCTGAGGTCGGCCAGTACGGCACGCAGTCCCGCGTCCGGAAGCGAAGCCGGGGCGTGGACCCAGAACAGGTTCACATCGACGGCGAAGATCTTGTCGAACGCGGCGGCGGGGAAGTCGGCCTCCTCCAGGGACGACCGCTGGAAGACGGCCCTGCTCGCCGCCACGCTCTCCGCGTTACGGCGCCGCGCCGCCTCCATCGCCGTGCCGGAGCGGTCGATCGCCGTCACCGTGCCGGAGGTCAGCCGCTCGCAGACCAGGGCGACCGCGACGCCCCGGCCGCAGCCGATCTCCAGCACCCGGTCGGCGGGCGCGAGGTCCAGGTTCCGCACCGCCCAGGTCAGCCGTTCCGGGACCGAGCCCCTCCGCCGGCCCTGACCTGAACCCGCACCTGGCAGGTCCTGCCCGCCCCGCCCCGAACCCGCGCCCCTCCGCGCCCGCTCGCCCTGCCCAGCACCCACGGCCGCTCGTCCTCTCAGTCCCCGACCCGCACCCAGACCGGCGCATGGTCCGACCCCGCCGCATTCCGCCGCTCCTGCGGATCCGCCCCCACCGACGGCAATTCCGGCGAAGCGGCCCGCGGCACTCCCGGTCCTGTTCCCGTCCCCGTCCCCGTCCCCGTTCCTGTCCCCGTTCCTGTCCCCGTACCGGCCCCCGTCACCCGGTGGATGAGGCGGTGGCTGCACAGAATGTGGTCGATCAGCTCACGTCGGCCGGAGTTCACGCGGGAGAACCGCTGCTCGGCGGGGATGAGCGGCGCCACGTTCCACAGGCGGGCCCGGTCGCCCCTGTCCTTCGCCTCGAAACCCGGCGTGCCGATCTCCGAGCCGGGTGGGCCCAGCAGGATCTGAGTCGTCGCGGCCTGCACCTCGTCGTTCAGGTCGCCCAGCACCGCCACGTCACGCTCGCGCCCGTCACCGGCCAGCAGCACGTCTGCCAGCGCCCGCAACGCCGTCGCCTCCGCCGACCTCCGGTGCAGGGCGTACGCGCCGTAGCGTGCGCGTTCGCCCTCGTCGCGTGGGTGGAACCGCTCGCCCGGGTACGACAGCAGCTTCGACTTGAGGTGGGCGACCGCCACCCGGATCAGCCCGGCCCGCGTCCGTGTCTCCACCGCCAGGAAGCCGCGGCCCGCCTCCGACACCGTCGCCCCCGTGTCGTCCGCCTGCACGGGCAGCAGCTTCGCCGGGAACTCCTTCGTGTCGTGCAGTACCTCCAGCGGCGTACGGCTGAGGAAGCCGACCCGGATGCCCCGGGCGTCGGGGTGCTCGGACAGCGCCACATGCCAGTCGCCGTCCAGCCTCCCGGCCAGGTCCCGCAGGGCCTCCGGCTCCCCGACCTCCTGCACCCCGAGCAGCGCCGGATCGAGCTCGCGCAGGGCAGCCGCCAGCGCGGCGAGCTTCGCGTCGAACGCCGCCTCGTCCTTGGGGCCGAACTCGCCGCCGGGCCGGTAGAGGTTCTCCAGGTTCCAGGTGCCGAGGAGCATGCCTGGCTCCTTCCAGAAGCCGTGGGCGGCCGGGCCGCCGAGGGGGGCGTCGTAGTGCCTGGTGCCGTGGTGCCGTGGTGCCGTGGTGAAGCCAGCGTGCCCGTGGTCCGGGCCGCGCGACAGATCCGCGACCGGATGCGCGGTTCACCTCACGCGTCCCGACGAGGGGGCTCTACGTTGGCGGGATGACGCCGTCTCCCGCAGAACCTCCCGCTTCTCCCGGAGAACATGCCGCCTCTCCCGCAGCACCGCCCGCCGACCTCATCATCACCGGCTGCACCGTCCTCGTGCACGACGATCAAGAGAGGATCGGGTTCGAGGAGAACGCCGCCATCGTCGTACAGGGCTCGGTCGTCGAGACCGTCACGACGGCCGGCGCGGTGCGCGAGCGCCCGGCCGTCGAGCGTCTCGACGCGTCCGGCCAGGTCGCCCTTCCGGGCCTGATCAACTGCCACACCCACGCCCCCATGGTCGCCCTGCGCGGGGTCGCCGAGGATCTGCCCACCGAGGAGTGGTTCAACGACGTCGTCTGGCCCGTCGAGTCCAACCTCACCGAGCGGGACGTGGAGTTGGGGGCGCGGCTGGCCTGCGCCGAGATGATCCGGGGCGGCGTCACCTGCTTCGCCGACCACTACTTCTCGATGGACGCCGTGGCCCGCGTCGTCGAGGAGTGCGGAATGCGGGCCCACCTCGGCGAGGCCTACTTCTCCTCCCAGGGGCCGCAGGGG
The DNA here is from genome assembly GCF_043673425.1 of Streptomyces sp. M41. Classification (NCBI taxonomy): domain Bacteria; kingdom Bacillati; phylum Actinomycetota; class Actinomycetes; order Kitasatosporales; family Streptomycetaceae; genus Streptomyces; species Streptomyces sp. M41. The sequence continues at coordinate 9,771 of NZ_JBIMKE010000023.1, forward strand.
CGGGAGCGGTCGCTGGACTTCGCGCTGCGGCACCGAGGGGGCGCCGACGGACGAATCACCACCGCCCTCGCCCCGCACGCCCCCTACACGGTCGACGACACCGACCTCGCCGCCACCGCCGAACTCGCCCGCGAGCACGGCCTTCCCGTGCACATCCACGCCGCCGAGAACCGCGACCAGACCGACACCGCCCTCGCCCGCCACGGTGTGACCCCCATCGAGGTCCTCCGGCGCACCGGCATCCTCGACGTCGACGTCCTCATCGCCCACGGCACCGGCATCCTCGCCCGCGACCTGCCCGTCCTGCGCGACGCCCCCGGCCGCACGGCCGTCGCCACCGCCCCGCGCGGCTACCTCAAGTTCGCCTGGCCCACCACCACACCCGTACGCGCCCTGCGCGACATCGGCATCCCCGTCGGCCTCGCCACGGACGGCGCCGCCTCCAACAACTCCCTCGACGTATGGGAGGCGATGGCGCTCACCGCCCTCATCCAGAAGTCGACCACCGGCGACCCCCGCTGGCTGACCGCCCGCCAGGCCCTGCACCACGCCACCCTCCAGAGCGCCCGCGCGGTCGGGCTCGGCGACCAGGTCGGCAGCATCGCGCCCGGCCGGCGCGCCGACATCGTCCTGGTCGACCTCACGGGCCCGCACACCCAGCCCGTCCACGACCTCGCCGCCACCCTCGTGCACAGCGCCCGCGCCGGCGATGTGCGCACGACCGTCGTAGACGGACGCGTCCTGATGCGGGACCGGGAGCTGCTGACCATCGATGTGCCCGCGGTGGTGGCGGAGTTGGGGGAGCGGCTGCCGGCCCTTCTCGACCGCGGCCACGGCAAGCGGATCCAGGAGTACGACACCTAGGCATGCCCCTGAGGAAGGTGCTCGCGCTGCCGGTGACGTACTCCGAGAGAATCTCCTGGGAATTCTTCGGGCCGGCGATGAGTTCCGCCCGCGCCGACGGTCACCACCCGGACGGACCGTTGGACAGCATGTTCGCCCCCGAATGGGACGCCGGCTGCCGCAGCTGCTCCGGGTTCCTGGACCAGATCGGGCATCTGGCGCATCTGAATGCGCGGGGGACGACGCTGGTCGCCGTGTCCAGGGCGCCGTACACGAGGATTCTGCCCTTCAAGGCACGCATGGGGTGGACGGTGCCTTGGTACTCGTCCTACGGCAGCGAGTTCAACCACGACTTCGAGGTGACCCTGGTGCACGAGGGCGAGTTGGTGGAACGGCCCGGCGTCAGTTGCTTCCTGCGGGACCGGGAGCGCGTGTTCCACACGTACTCGACGTATGAGCGCGGCCTGGACGGGCTGGGCTCGACCACCGGCTTCCTTGATCTCACCGCACTGGGTCGGCAGGAGGAGTGGGAGGAACCCAAGGGGCGTGCGTCGGCTCTTGGGGCGCCTGCGGGAAGTGAGCGCGTCCGGTATCACGACGAGTACGTCGACTGATACCGAAAGTGGCGGTTGACCATCGAGAGTGAGCGAAGGCTCACCCATAGCGGTGAACGAGTGTCAACTACGTCTCAGTCCCGTCACTGGGCGAGGCGATTCACCTCCCGCGGGCGTTAACTCCTACAAGCACGAGGCTCAGTGGAGGTGCAGGATGGTGAACGGGCGAACAGTGCTCGAACGCTTCCCCGCGGGAGGGCCGCGGGGATCGTGGCCGGCGGAGGAGTTCGCACACGCGCGGCGGATGGAAGGCATGCCCGTCGAGGTCGTCATGGACCTCGCGACGGACATGTTCCTCGTGATCGTCCGCGGCGAGGCCACGGCCGACGTGGCCGCATGAGCAACGTGGGGCTGTGGGGCGCCCGCCGTAGTCTCGTGGGGCGGGGCCGTTCGGGCCGCTCTTCGGCCGGGGTCGGTGACGCCGGCCAGGTCGCCCCGCCGATCAGGTCGCCTCGGGGGCCGGTACCGGCGCGTTGAACTGGTCGGCCTGGAGCGAGTAGAGCTCCGCGTAGAGCCCGCCGGTGGCGAGCAGTTCCTCCGGTGTGCCGGACTCGACGAGTCTGCCCTGGTCGAGGACATGGACGAGATCGGCGTGGCGGACGGACGCCAGGCGGTGGGTGATGAGGACGACCGTCTGCCCGGCGGAGGCCAACGCACGGATCTTCTCGAACACCTCCAGCTCGGCCCGTGCGTCCAGGGCCGCCGTCGGCTCGTCCACGATCAGGATGCGGCCTCTCCGGTAGGCGGCCCGGGCGATCCCGAGCCGCTGCCACTGACCGCCCGACATCTCGTGCCCGCCGCTGAACTGACGGGCCAGCAGGGTGTCCAGGCCGCGCGGCAGATCGGCCACCACCTCCTCGGCCCCGGCCTCGGCGAGCGAGGCGGCGAGGCGCTCCTCGGTGAGGGGCGCGGAGGAGCGGCCGACGGCGACGTTGACCCGGGCCGTGAACGGCCAGCGCTTGAAGTCCTGGGCCACCATCGCGATGCGCTCGGCGAGTTGGTGCCGATCGGCGCCGGCCGCGTCGACGCCGTCCCACAGGATGCGGCCCCGGTCCGGGGTGTACAGCCCCGCCAGCAGCTTCACCAGGGTCGTCTTGCCGGAGCCGTTCTCGCCGACCAGCGCGACGATTCGGCCGAGGGGGAGGGTGAGGGTGACGTCGTCGAGGGCGGGACGGGTGGATTCACCCGGATAGCTGAAGCCGACGTTCTCGAAGCGGATCTCCCGGGGGTCCTCGGGCAGCGGGGCTCCGCCCTGCGGAATCGCCCGTTCGGCCGCCTCGACGTAGAGCCGCTGAAGATCACCCACAAAGAGGGCCTCCTCGTGCAGCGCGTTGACCTCCAGAACCAGGGTGTCGAGGCTGGACGAGCCCGTGCGGATCGCGATCACGGCCGTGCCCGCCACGGACAGCGCCATGGCGCCGGCGAGCAGCAGACCGCCGAGTGTGGCGTACGTGGCGACGGTCGCGAGCCCCGTCCACGCCGCCGCGATCAGCCCCGTGCGCGCCGCCAGCCGGGCGAGCCGGGCCTGCTCGGCCTCCGCGGTCTCCGACATGGCCCGGTAGTGGCGCAGCAGGAACGGGCCGACGCCGTGCACCCGGATCTCGGGCGCGGCGGCCGGTTCGGTCAGCAGCCCGCTGATCAGATGGCCCGCCCGGGAGTGCTGCACCCAGGTGTGGAAGGACTCGTAGCGGCGCCGGGCATTGGTCAGGGCACTCCAGGCGCTGGGCAGCGTCATCGTGGCCAGGAGCGGCAACAGGGCGGGATGCAGCACGGTCAGCACGCCCGCCGCGGCGACCAGCGAGATGGCCGCGTTCACGACACGTGCGCTGTACGAGATCATGCGGCGGGCGGACGCGGCGCCGTACTGCGCGGTGTCCAGCAGCTTGTGGAAGGCGTGGTCCTCGATGGCGGCCAGCTCCACGGCCGCCGCCCGCTCCAGATACAGCTCGGTCGCCACCCGCTCCACCTTGGGCTCCAGCCGCCCGGTGGCATACGTGGACGCGGCCCGCAGCAGGGTCGAGACGATCATGACGGCGGCCATGGCGACCAGCGCGGGTACGGCACCGCGCAACCGCTCCTCGATCGCCCCGCCCCCGATCAGCCGCCCCAGCACACTGTTGACGGCGAGCAGCCCGACCGCCTGCGCGAGACCCCGGCCGACCTCCGCCACCAGCACGGTCCGCGCGGCACGCCGGTCGGCCTGCCAGGCGAGCCGGAAGCTGGATCCCAACAGCGACGGCAGCCGCGTCACCATGGCCCTGAAGCTCAGCTCCAGGAAGGCGTCCCGGTGCTGGTTCCACCCCGTGTCGTACCGCAGCGGCCCCCCGAACAGCAGCCGCTCCGACTCGCAAACCCCGGCCGCCCCGCTCCCACGCTGCTTGCCCACCGTCCACCTCCCCCGATCGCCACCTGCGACGAAAGGGCCACTATGGCGGGGCGGGCGCCTCCAGGGGAGGGCGCGAGTGGGGGTGGGGGATGCGCGCGGGGCGTGCGCGGCGGGGATGCGAGGAGCGGCAGTCGGGCCCTCGGGCCGCTCAGGCCGCCGCCGTACCGGGAGTGACCCGCGGTCGGTGGCGGGGCCGCGCCGCGGTACCGGGAACGGGCCGCGTCACCGGCGGGGCCTCGCCGCTCGCACCGTCAGCGGGTCGTCACCGGCGGAGCCTCACGCGCTCAGCTGCCGCAACCAAGTGGGCGTGGTCCCGGTCACCCGGCACAGCGCCAGATACAGCGGAATCGGCGGCGTATACGGAACCGACCCGTCCGGCCGATGGATCAGCCGAGGCATGTCCGGGACGACCGCATCCGGCGAGTACCGCACCCCCGTCGGCCACTCCAGCGCGTAGTCGGACTCCGACGGCACGACCCACCACCAGTACGCGTCGTCGGCGTACACACAGCCCACGCGAGGCAACCGTGGCAGGATCAGCGGCCCGAACCGTGCGGGCGCCGCCACCGCGTCGCAGCCCAGCGGTGTCGTCATCCCCTCGGGCAGCGGCAGTCGCAGCGGAGCGGCAGCGTCCCGCGCGCCGCGACGGAGCCGGACCAGTGTGTCCAGGCTCAGCACCTGACCCCCGCCGGACGCACCGCTCACAGCCATCCGGCCCCCGTCCCCCCGCCGTACCGCGCCTGTGTCTCGTCGTCGCCGGAGTCCCCGGCCGGGCCTGGTTTGGGTCGTGATCCCCAGCCCAGGTCGTCGTACACCTCGATGTCGCCCCGGGAAACGTCCCCGGACCCGGGCCCGCGCGGCAGATCCACCCAGACCACCAGCCCGGGGTCCTGCTCCTGGGTGCCCCACGCGTGGCACAGGGCGTCGACGAGGAGCAGTCCCCTCCCGTGCTCCTCCTCCGGACGCGCCGCCAGGGGATGCGGCTCACCCGGCGCGCATCCCTCGTCACGCACGGCTATTCGCACCAGCTCGGCGCCGTCGTGCAGCTCGCACACGATGTGCTCGGTCGCGGTGTGCACAAGTGCGTTGGTGACCAGCTCGGACACGACCAGAGCCGCCGTGTCGCAGGTGTCCTCGCACACCGCCCAGCCGTTCAGCCGCGCCCTGGTCAGGCGTCTGGCCTGCGCGGGCGAACCCGGATGCGCGGCCAGTTCGAAGCGGAACCGGCGCTCGGCGGCGTCGCCCCGCTGGGGACCGACGGCCGGCGCGCCGAGGCTGTGGGGAGCCGCGGCGTCTGTTCCTAAGGGCGGGGACGGAATCACGCTTGCCACTATCTCCCTGCCGTGAACACTTGGCAAGTGTCACTCTGGAAAATGCAGAGTGCTGTGTGACTCTCTGGGAGGCCATGGCACACTGCTCGCAACAGCATGTCGAACGGCGCCAGTTGGGATCATCGAGGATCCGCAGGTTTCTACCGAGGTCTTCGAATAGGTCTTCGAATGGCGCCGTCGGCCTGTCAGGGTTCAATCGGTCTGCGGGATGTGGCCGAGAAGTGGCCGGATGCGGCCGGATCCAGTCCGGTTGAGTCCGAGTTCAGGCGGGATTCGGTCGGGACTTCGATCAGGATCGGGTCGGGATTCGATCGGGATTGATTCGTGGAGGTGCAGCGTGAGCGAGCCGCGGTCCGCGCCGACGGTCGGTCAGGTCGTTCTCGGGCGACGCCTGCTGGACCTGCGTGAGCGCGCGGGGCTCAAGCGGGAGGAGGCCGCCCGCGTCCTGCGCGTCGCCCCCGCCACGGTCCGCCGTATGGAGATGGCCGAGGTCGCCCTCAAGATCCCGTACCTCCAACTGCTCCTGAAGGCCTACGGCATTCCCGAGGACGAGGCCGAAGCCTTCGTGCAGCTGGCCGAGGAGGCCAACAAACCGGGCTGGTGGCAGCGGTTCCACGACATCCTGCCGGGCTGGTTCTCCATGTACGTCAGCCTGGAGGGCGCCGCCGCCCTCATCCGGTCCTACGAACCCCACTTCGTGCCCGGCCTGTTGCAGACCGAGGACTACGCGCGCGGAGTGCTGCGATCCGGCGCCATCGGCCAGACCAGCCCCGACGACATCGAGGGCCATGTCGCCCTGCGCATGCAACGCCAGCAACTGCTCACCCGCGAGGACGCGCCCCGGCTGTGGGTCGTGATGGACGAGACCGTGCTGCGCCGCCGGGTCGGCGGCCCGGAGGTGATGCGTGCCCAGATCGACAAGCTGCTCGACGCCACGAAGCTGCCCAACGTGACGCTCCAGGTGGCCCCGTTCGTGAACGGGCCGCACCCCGGCACTTACGGGCCCTTCGTGCTGTTCCGATTTGCCATGTCAGAACTGCCGGACATGGTCTACAGCGAGTACCTGACCGGCGCCGTCTATCTCGACGCGCGCGCCGAGGTGGCGACCCATCTCGAAGTCATGGACCGCATGGCGGCGCAGGCCGCTACGGCACATCGCACGAAGGAGATCCTCCGGGATCTCCGCAAGGAGCTGTGAATGGATCGCATCAGGCCGCGCATACGGGTCTACAACGGCATGCCCGCGCGGGACTTGGGCAGCGAGGGCTGGCACAAGCCGTGGAGCGGCGGCAACGGCGGCAACTGCCTGGAGGCGATGAAACTCGCCGACGGCCGAATCGCCCTGCGCCAGTCGACCGACCCGGACGGTCCGGCGCTCATCTACACCACGGACGAGATGACCGCGTTCATCGAGGGTGCCAAGGCGGGGGAGGCGGACTTCCTGCTGTCCTGACCGCGCGGGACGGTATTCGTGTCTTTTTGCTCGTCCCTTGCTCGTCCCTTGCTCGTCTGTTGGGTGTCAGTCGATCGCCTTGCTGTGGTGCTGGTTACCGGCGTCGTCCCTCGACTCCATGTCGGTCACCTCGAGGCAGCGCCCCGCACAGCGCCTCCAGCGCCGCGCCGTATGCATGCTCGGAGGGTGTCGCGCAGCCGACGACGAGGCCGTCACGTACCGGCATGTCCGCCTCCGTCGCCTGCGGGTGGCGGAAGTCCGCGAGGCCGTCCAGGGCGATGCCCCGCCGGGTGGCCGCCTCGACCGTGGCCCGTTCGGTGCCGGGCGGCAGTCGCAGCACCGCGTGCAGCCCGGCCGCGACCCCGGTGACCTCGATGTGCGGCGCGTGCGTGGCGAGCGCCGCGACGAGGCGGTCCCGCCGGCCGCGGTACCGCTGCCGCATTCGCCGTACATGACGGTCGTACGCCCCGGAGACGATGAAGTCGGCGAGGCCCAGCTGGTCGAGGACGCTCGCCCAGGCCTCGCGCTCCCCCTTGGCGGCGAGCACGTCGTCGACATACCGCTCCGGCAGCACCATCCACCCCAGCCGCACCGCCGGTGACAGACTCTTGCTGACCGAGCCGATGAAGATCACGTGCTCGGGGTCGAGGCCCTGGACGGCGCCCACGGGCTTGCGGTCGTAACGGAACTCCCCGTCGTAGTCGTCCTCCAGGACCACGCCGCCACGCGCGCGTGCCCAGTCGATCACCGCGCTACGGCGCTCGGGGTGAAGCGGGCCGCCCGTCGGGAACTGGTGCGCGGGCGTGAGCAGCACGCCCCGCTCCCGCGCCAGCCGGTCGACGCGTGCGCCGTCCTCGTCGAGGGGGAGTGGCACGGTCCGTACGCCAGCGGCGGCGAGGAGATCCCGGTGGAAACCGAGCCCGTACGCCTCCACGCCCAGGGGACCGCGCAGCACGCCGCGGCGTCCGCCGCCGCCCCTGTCCTGTCCGAACAGCAGCCGCAGGGCGTGCGCGAAACCGGAGCAGATCACGATCCGGCCCGGTTCGGTGCGCACGCCACGCGCGCGTGCCAGGTACTCGGTGAGAGCCTCGCGCAGCTCCACGCGTCCGGCGGGATCACCGGGCCCGAAGACCTCGTTCGCTGCCTGCTGGAGCGCCCGCCGGTAGGAGGCCAGCCAGGCCGTACGCGGGAACGCCGAGGCGTCCGGGGCACCCTGCCGCAGATCGTGCCGAGGCCCACGCGCGCGTGCGGGCGCTTTGGGAGGGGCGGGCCGCGGTGGGGCGGCCCGCGGTGGGGCGGCCCGCGGTGGGGCGGGTTGGGCCCCTTCGACGGTTCGGGCGGGTCCGGGGGGCTGGGTCCGTCCGAGAGGCCGTGCACGGTCGGCGACGCGCGTCCCCGAGCCCTGGCGGGCGGTGAGCCACCCCTCCGCGACCAGTTCCGCGTATGCGTCGGCCACGGTGTTGCGGGCGACGCCGAGGTCGGCGGCGAGCGAACGGTACGGCGGCAGCCGGGTGCCGGGCGCCAACCGCCCACTGCGCACGGCTTCACGCAGCGCACGGATCAGCGCGGCCCGCCGCCCGCCCGGCGGCCGGAACGACCCCGATGGCGCGGACGGCTCTGACGGTTCGGACAGGTCCAGAAGCAGGTCGGCACCGATCCGCTCCGCGGAATTGACCCACGATTTCATCACGAGAATGCACCCTACAGCCGGTCTTTCCGGCTCGTAGATTGATCCACATGACGACGAACACGATCGACAGCAAGCTCGCCGACTCCATCACCGAGGCCGAGGCCGCCCGCACCCGCCTGGACTTCGCGAAGGCCGCCCCGAAGGTCTTCAGGGCCATCGTCGGCTTCGACGCCGCCGCCCGCGAGGGCCTGGACCCCACACTCGTCGAACTGATCCAGATCCGCGCCTCGCACCTCAACCACTGCGCCTACTGCCTGCATATGCACACCAACGACGCCCGCAAGGCCGGCGAGAGCGAGGACCGGCTGCACATGGTCGCCGTCTGGCGCGAGGCCCGCCATTTCTTCACCGAGAAGGAACAGGCGGCCCTTGCCCTGACGGAAGCGGTGACCCGGGTGGCCGACAGTGGTGTCCCCGACGAGGTCTACGCCCGGGCGGCGGCCCACTTCGACGACGCCGAACTGGCCCATGTACTGGCCCTGATCATGACGATCAACACCTGGAACAGGGTGGCGCTGGCGACGGGGAAGGTGGCAGGGACGGACGAGCGACAGTAGCGGACGGAAGGAAGGAAGGAAGGAAGGACAGAAGGAAGGGCTCGACACTCGGGGTGACTGCCCGTCAAACGGTCATCGGCTCGTCAAACGGCCATCGGACGGTCGTACGGCGATATCGGCGCCGGCAGCCGCGAACTCCCCGTCAGATAACGGTCGACGGCCGCCGCCACCGCTCGCCCCTCCGCGATCGCCCACACGATGAGCGACTGCCCGCGCGCGGCGTCCCCGGCGGCGAACACGCCCGGCGCGTTCGTCGCGAACTCGGCATCCCGCGCGATCGTCCCGCGCGGTTCCAGCTCCAGCCCCAGTTGGTCGATCAGCCCGTCCCCCCGGTCGGGCCCGGAGAAGCCGAGGGCGAGCAGTACGAGGTCGACCGGCAGCGCACGCCCGGTGCCAGGCAGCGGCCGGCGCCGCGCGTCCACCTCGACCAGGTGCAACGACCGTACGTGCCCGTCGGCGTCCCCCGTGAAACGGAGCGTGGACGCCGCGAACAGCCGCGCGTCCGCGTCCGCCGCGGGCGCCGTCACCAAGTCGCGCGCCTCCTCGTGCGCGGCCGACAGACGGTAGATCTTCGGGTACGTCGGCCAGGGCTCGAGGTCGTCGTCCCGCTCGGCGCCCGGCTGCCCGTAGATGTCCAACTGCGTCACGGACGCGGCCCCCTCCCGCACCGCCGTGCCCAGACAGTCCGCCCCCGTGTCCCCGCCCCCGACGATGACGACATGCTTCCCGGCCGCGGACATCGGGGAGCTCCCCAGGTCCCCCTCGCACACCCGATTGGCCAGCGGAAGGTACTCCATCGCCTGCTGGATGCCGTCCAAGTCCCGCCCGGGCACGTCCAGTTCACGCCAGGCCGTGGCCCCTGTCGCGATCACCACGGCGTCGTAGCGCGACCGCAGCTCGGCACCCCCGATGTCCCGTCCCACTGCCGTCGATGTACGGAATCTCGTCCCCTCGGCCCGCATCTGCTCGATCCGCCGCTCCAGATGGTGCTTCTCCATCTTGAACGCGGGGATCCCGTACCGCATCAGCCCGCCGACCCGGTCGTCCTTCTCGTACACCGCGACCGTGTGCCCCGCTCGCGTCAGCTGCTGCGCCGCCGCGAGCCCGGTGGGACCCGACCCGATCACCGCGACCGTCCGTCCCGACAGCCGGTCCGGCGGACGCGGCGGCGCGAATCCCTCCGCCCAGGCACGGTCGGCGATGGCGCACTCGACGTTCTTGATGGTGACGGCCGGCTGGTTGATCGCCAGCACACACCCCGCCTCGCACGGTGCCGGACACAACCGGCCGGTGAACTCGGGGAAGTTGTTCGTCGCGTGCAACCGGTCCGCCGCCGCCCGCCAGTCCTCCCGCGACACCAGGTCGTTCCAGTCCGGGATGAGATTCCCCAGCGGACAGGCCTCGTGGCAGAACGGTATGCCGCAGTCCATACAACGGTCGGCCTGCGTGCTGATGATCGGCAGCAGCGCCCCCGGGACGTACACCTCGTCCCAGTCCCGCACCCGCTCCTCGACGGGCCGCCGCGGCCAGTCCTGGCGGGGGGTCTTCATGAAACCCTTGGGATCGGCCATGGCCGTCTTCCTCGCGTGCCCGTGTGCCGTGCGCCGTGTGCCGGGGTGCGCATGTGCATGTGCATGTGCATGTACATGTGTGCGTGCGCGTGTGGCCTGCTGGAGCCGTGCGTCATCGATCGGCGCTCTTCCGGCAACGATACGTCTCACCCGCCACGTACGCAGAGTGGAGGGACAGCGCTTTCTGGCGGCTTTCCAGCGTCTCCCCGGCGGTCGGTGGGTCAGCAGGGGCCGGTCAGCTGATCGCCAGCACGTACGACACCACCGCGGCGGCCGAAGCAACCGCGCGGACGTGGTTCCACGCCGTCCACTCGCGCACGTAGGTCGGCCAGTAGGCGGCAGCTTCCGCAGTACCCGCGTCCAGCTTGAGCAACGCCTCGTTGCGAGGCACGTTCGCCACTATGGTCACCCCGAACGCGCCGAACAGAAACAGCCCACTTCCCAGCAGCAGTTCCACAGTCCCCTCGTCCGGCCACAGCACGAACGTCACCACGGCGATCACCGCACACAGCACGGCCGACCCGAGGAACACCAGCATGAACGCCGGCCGCAGCGCCACCACGTTGATCGACTTCATCGCGGCGACACCCTGAGCGGGCGGCAGGGCGGCGAGCCCGCGCATCACGAAGGTCGAGAAGGCGCAGAAGACCCCGGCCACGAGGCCCGTCCCGACGACCCCGGTCACGATCAGTACGAAGTACGGCCCATCAATCATGTCAACGTCACTCCCGCCTCCTGCCGAGACTCCCCGACACCTGTCGTCACCACAAGTGAAACCCTGAACGAGAACGGTCACCATGGCCGATCGACGCGCCACCATACGCAAGCGTCCAGCCCGGCGTGTGTCCCGCGCTTACGTCTCGCGGTGACGGCGCTCACGCCTCGATCACCCGGACGCGGCCGACTCCGCCTCCACCCACCTGCGCCGCCCATCACGCACCCACAATCGGCCACGCACCCACGGTCGGCGTGGACGCCCGATCGGCATGGGCATCACCACCGACCAGCCGCCCCCCCCGCGGCATGGGGCCCGGTCGGCCAGGCGCCGCCCCCGGCCATGAGGCCTGGTCGGCCAGGCGCCGGGGGGACCGGAGATCCCTCAGCCGACCCCCGCCACCTCCTCCTCCCGCCACGTCCGCAACGTCCTCTCCACAGCCACGGCGATCCGGCGCCGAGCCTCGTGCCGCGGCACCCCACTCATCAGCAATTGGTCGTACTGCGTGTCCAGATGCCGTACGGATGCCACGACCGCCGATATCACCGCCCCCTCCGACAAGGCCCGCCCGGCCGCGCTCCTTCCCACCCGTCCGCTGCCCCGCGCCGACGCATGCGCCGCGATGTCCCTTGCCCGGGCCTCCGGGCACCCCGGAAACAGCCGCCGTATCTCCGCCGCGAAAGCCTCCGCGAGCCGAGCGTCCTCCCGAGCTCGCCGCCCCGCGTCCCGCACCCGGCGCCGTCGTCGAGCCTCCGCGTCCGCCAGGCACCGCTGCTCGGCCCGGGCCAGCCCCGCCTCCTCGACCAGGACACCCTGTCGCTCATAGCGGCTCTTGCGCCGGTTGAACCGCACGACCACTGCCGACAGCGCACTCTCCTCCCGCGACCGACGTGTCAACGCCGTGTCCCCACGCGGAAGAAACACCAGGTGCCCGAGATCTGCGCAGTCCAGACAGCGCGGCGCACCGTCCTCCAGCACAAGCATCTGCAGCGGCCCCGCCTGACAGCCCGCACAGCGCCGCCGCTTGAGCGGCTGGATGACGAGAAGGCCGGTCCGGGCCGGGGGAGTTGCGAGCTGTGCCATACGAGGTTCATCCCCTCACGGAGGACCGGAGGAACTGCCCGCCCCGGCCGCGGAGACACCGGACCAGGGCACCGGGCCGGGAGCGGGGAGAGTCGCCGGACCGTAGGACGCCGGCCCCGAACCCCCACCGTCCGCGAACGGCACCGCGCCCCTCGCCGACCGCCGACGCAACCGCCCCCCACCATGCGCGAACGTAGTCGCACCCCACCGTCGCGAACGGGGGCCGCACGCCTCCACCCGACCGTCCGCGACCGGGGGCCACACGCCACCCCACCCGGCCTTCCGCGATCGGGGCCCCACGCCACCCCACCCGGCCTTCCGCGACCGGGGGCCCACGCCTCCCCACCGAACCTGTCGCATCATGGGCGATGTGCGACTCGAAGCGATCACCTGGGACCGGCTTGCCGAGAACCTGGCCGAACGGCTGCTCGACCTGGTGCCGGCCGACGGCAGCCCCTGGCCCCGCGTCGCTTTCGACGGTGCCCCGGCGGCCCACCCGGATGACCTCGCCGACCGGGTCGCCGAGGCGCTGCGCATACGAGGCCGCCCCTCGCTCACCGTCGGCACCGAGGGTTTTCTGCGTCCGGCCTCGGTGCGGCTGGAGTACGGCCACGAGGACGTCGACGCCTACTACGACAGCTGGTTCGACACCGGTGCCCTGTGGCGCGAGGTCTTCGGCCCCCTCGAACCCGGCGGCACCGGCCGTGTCCTGCCCGATCTGTGGGACCCGGCCACCGACCGCGCCACCCGCAGCCCCTACGTCCAACTCCCGTCCGAGGGCTTCCTGTTGCTGCACGGCCCCCTCCTGCTGCGTCAATGGTTCCCCTTCGATCTGAGCGTCCACGTCCTGCTCTCACCCGGTGCCCTGCGCCGCCGAACCCCCGAGGGCGAGCACTGGACCCTCCCCGCCTTCGAGCGCTACGAGCACGAGGCCGACCCGGCAGGCACGGCCGACGTCCTGGTCCGGGCGGACGACCCGAGGCATCCGGCATGGAACGGCTGAGCCGCCGGGAGCAGAGGTCCGCCCACGAGCGGGTGATCCACCGAACCTCGCGCCGGGTGACGCGCCTGCGATGCATCCACTCGGCTCCGGGTGCACGTGCGGGGTGGCGCGGCGAGAATGAAGGGCGCCGGGACTAGCGGTGCGTCCCGCGCCGCGCCGGCCGTCCGGCATCGGGAGGTACTTCATGACCACTGCCGGAGACATCATGCACCGTGGCGCCCAGTGGATCCCCGCCCACGAGACCCTGGACCGCGCCGCCCAGCTGATGCGGGACCTGGGTGTGGGAGCCCTGCCCATCAGCGACGAGAACGAACGGCTCTGCGGCATCCTCACCGACCGGGACATCGTCGTCGACTGCGTGGCCATGGGCCACGACCCGAGCCGGGTCACCGCCGGAGAGATGGCCCAGGGCACCCCGCGCTGGATCGACGCGAGCGCCGACATCGGCGAAGTGCTCCGGGAGATGAAGGAGCACCAGATTCGCCGACTCCCCGTCATCGACAACAAGCGCCTGGTCGGCATGATCAGCGAGGCCGATCTGGCCCGGAACCTGCCGGAGAGCGACGTCGCCCACTGGGCGGAGAGCGTCTACGCCAGGTCCGCGGAGCCGATGACCCACTGACCTGCGGCGCCGGACCCCGGCACCCATCCGCTCACCTCTTGCGCCGTCCTCGTCCGTTCACCCACCCCTCCGCTCCTGGGCGGAGACGGACGGGGGTGGACGAGGGCGTCAGAGCCAGCCATTGCGCCGGAAGCCGCGGTACAGCGCCACACAGGCCATCGATATCACTGTTATGACCAGCGGATAGCCGAACGCCCAACGCAGCTCCGGCATGTAGTCGAAGTTCATGCCGTAGACACCGCACACCATCGTCGGTACGGCGACGATCGCGGCCCACGCGGTGATCTTCCGCATGTCCTCGTTCTGCGCGACGGTGACCTGGGCCAGGTGGGCCTGAAGGATCGAGTTCAGCAGTTCGTCGAAGGCGGAGATCTGCTCCTTGGCGCGCAGTAGATGGTCGGAGACATCGCGGAAATAGGCCTGTATCTCGGGCTCCACGACCCGGATGGGGCGTGTGGCCAGCTCCTCCAGCGGGCGGCTCAGCGGCACCACCGCCCGTTTCAGCTCCAGGAGTTCGCGCTTGAGCTGGTAGATCCGTCCGGGGTCGACGCGCGCGCCGTTCGCCGCGAAGACATCCGTCTCGACCTGGTCGATGTCCTCCTGCACCGAGTCGATCACGCTCAGATAGTCGTCGACCACGTGGTCCGCGACCGCGTGCAGCACCGCCGCCGGCCCCTTGGTGAGCTGCTCGGGCGCCGACTCCAGCTCCTCGCGCAACGGGCCCAGTGAGCCGTGCCGTCCATGTCGCACCGTGATCACGAAGTCCTGGCCGACGAACACCATGATCTCGCCGGTGTTCACGACCTCGCTCGTCGCCGTGAGCTCCTCGTGCTCGACGTAGCAGACCGTCTTGAACACCGCGAACAATGTCTCGTCGTAGCGCTCCAGCTTGGGTCGTTGATGTGCCTCGACGGCGTCCTCGACGGCCAGCGGGTGCAGGGCGAACAACTCGGCGATGCCCGCGAACTCCTGGTCCGTCGGCTCATGGAGGCCGAGCCAGAGGAATCCGTCACCTCGTTTGCGTACCTTCTGCACGACGTCCACGAGATCGCCGCTCTCCGGGACCCGCACGCCGTCCCGGTACCTCACGCAGTTCACCACCGACGAGCCCAGCGGGGACCGGGCGGGATGGCTGAGGTCGACGCGGGGGCGTCGTCGAGCCAGCCGTGCCACCTTGCGGAGGTCACCGACCTTGCTCAGGCCCGTGACCTTCCGCAGATTCCCTGCCATGGACATCTCGATCTCCTTGCGTGGCTCCCTCGTGCCGCATCTCTGCGCCCTGGCCCGCCAGTTTGCCAGTTGGGCTCCTTCTGCGCGGCGGGCGAGAGCAGCAACGCAGGTCACATCGCACGCAACCGATGAGTCGATGCGTTGATGGACTGGGTGGTCTCCGGCCGAGATCCGATCTCGGGATTCCAACTGTGGGTGTCAGCGCTGGTGACTGGCGTGAAGGGGTGCCTGCCCGTGCGTTGAGAGGACTTCCAGGTGTCAGAGACCGTTCCGCCCGCCCCTGCACGGCTGAGCCCGGTGCGGGATAACCACGCTTGGGTCCTGACCGCCCCGCGCCACGCCGAGCCGGGATACCCCGCCGTCCGGCGAGACGTCGCGACGGACGCAGGGCGCCCTGGCTGAGGACGCCGACCCCAACCGATCTGACCTGCGGCATCACCCACCGAAGGTAGACTGGCGGCGATATCCGCACCTTTTGCGCAACTACCTCCCTTGGTAGACGACACGCTCGTCCCCTGGTTCGGAGTGCGACGATGGACGGAGAACTCCCGCACACATCCCCGGCATTCACCACAACGTGGCAGGAGTGGCTGGCCGAGAGCCTGCTCCGCGGGGTTGCGGAGGATGAGATCGTCAGCGTCATGCGACAGCGGGGCTTCGACCATGCGGAGGCGTGGCGGCTGATCGCCGCGCAGCAGAAGATCCCGTCCTTCCGCGTGGCGCACCGGCTCCTGTGCGAACACCGCAAGCTGCGTTCGCTGACGGACGCACTGAGCGACCAGTGGAGCCAGTCGCCGCAGGCCACGGCGGTGCCCGTGATGGACCCGCCGGACCCGGAGGCGTTCTTCGAGCGCTTCTACTTCGCCAATCGACCCGTGGTCGTCCGCGGGCTCGTGGAGCAATGGCCGGCGCTCCACAAGTGGTCCCCGGACTACTTCGCACAGGAGTTCGGGGACACGCCGATCGAAATATCGGGGGACCGGGAGGGCGACCCTCGGTTCGAGGAGAACTTTCTCGCGCACCGCCGCGAGATCACCATGCGCGAGTTCGTGGCTCACGTGATGGCGGACGAGGGCAACGACCGGTACGTGGTGGCCAGGAACCAGCTGCTGCAACGTCCTGCGTTCCGCCGGCTGTTGGACGACATCCACCACCTCCCCGGATTCCTCGCCCCCGTCACCCTCAGCCGGGCGAAGTTGTGGTTCGGTCCGGCGGGCACACTCACGCCGCTTCACCATGACGACTCCAACATCCTGTTCGTACAGATCCAGGGTTCGAAGCTGGTGCGCCTGGTGGAGCCGCACAGCCTGCCGCGCCTCTACGGCGAACAGGGCGGTCACAGCTCCGTGGACCTCGACGACGTGGACCTGACCCGCTTCCCGCTGATGAGAGACGTACCCGTGACCGAAACGACCGTACGCCAGGGCGAAGCCCTCCTACTGCCGCTCGGCTGGTGGCACTGGGTCATGTCAGTGGAGACGAGCATCTCCTTGTCGTTCGTGGGCGGGTTCGACCTGCCCGGACACTCCACGAGCTGGCGCTATGCCTGAACCGCGCCTGTCCGTCCCGGTTGCGGCCCCTACACCACCAGCAGACACTGGGAAGTGTCTGTTCGGATGGGCGCGGCGCCGCAGGGCCCGTTAGGAGCCGAGTATGGATGAGCAGCCCGCCAGTGACGTCGAGCGGGACTCGGAGGAGCCGGCACAGCCGGACGAGGCTGCTCTCCTCATCGCCTATTCCGTGGCCGATCGCCCCCTGACCATCGAGACGGCGGCAGCGAGCCGCGACTGGATGTCGGCGACGCGCCAGCATTACGCCAATCGCTGCCTCCCCCTCCTGATCGCCAACCAGAGTGGTTGGCTCCTCCTGAACGACACGCGCTTCAGGGCCAGGTGGTCGGGCGGGGAGGAGCCGGACTCCCTGACGATCAGCCACGACTGCCGACCAGGCCACCGACCCCTGGCACACAGCCAGTTCGGCTACGGAATCATCACGTGGAGCATCCCCTACCTCCTCCGCACCCCTCCCGGTTTCAACCTCCATGTCCGAGGGCCGACGAACTATCCGAAGGACGGTGTGTGCGCCCTGGACGGAATCGTGGAGACGGACTGGACGGCGGCGACCTTCACCATGAACTGGAAGGTGACGCGGCCGTTCACCGACATCGTCTTCGACGAGGGCGAACCCTTCTGCATGTTCGCTCCGCAACGCAGGGGAGAGCTGGAGTCGTTCCGCCCGGAGGTCCGCAGTCTCGACTCCATGCCCGCAGACAACGCCCGGTTCCAGCAGTTCAAGAGCTCCCGGGAAGACTTCGTGGTCAGGCTGAGACAAGGCGCCCTACCGGTCGGCAGTTGGCAACGCGACTACTTCCGCGGCCGCGACGCGGGAGACGGTGTCTTCGCGCCGACACACCAGACCCGACTCCATCTCGAGCGGTTCCGCGGCCAGGAGTGAGGTGCCCAGTGGGAACACCCAAGAGGGGGAACGGGAGCGGGCCGCCCGTGCACCGCTCGGTGAACCAACCGACCAAGGACATCCACTGCGACTACCCGACAACGGGACCCACCAGAAGAGTCACCGATGCGGAACGGGAAGCGTACGAAAGGGATGGCGCCGCCCTTCTGAAGGGGATCGTTCCGGACGACTGGGTGGCCTACATGGGCGCCGCGATCGACCGGCTGACGCAACGGCCTCACCCTTCGTCGCAGAACTACGCGGAAGCGGGACAGCCGCGCTTCGTCGGCCAATCGTTCCCGTGGCTGCTCGACGATGCCTTCAAGGCGTGGGCCCTGTACGGTCCGATGCCGGACATCGCCCGCCAGGTGCTCACCGGAGCCGGGAGCCTGCACTTCTTCTACGATCAGGTCTTCGTCAAGGAGCCAGGCACTCCCAAGCCCACACTCTGGCATCAGGACTACCCCTACTTCCCCCTCGACGGCGAACAGATCCTCCGCCTCTGGGTACCGTTCGACACCGTCACGGATCGAAGCGGCGCACTCCACTACCTGAAGGGCTCCCACCGCTGGGGCGTGGTGTACGAGGCCCCCGGCTCCGGGCGGCTATCGGAGTGGCAGCCCGATTTCGATGCGGAATACTGCGAACACGAGTGGCTGATAGGAGAGTCGAGACCCGGGGACGCGCTGCTGCACCACCCCAAGACCGTCCACGGGGCCCGCGCCAACAGTACCGGGACACCTCGCCGGGCGTTGGCGGTCGTGTACACCGGGGACGGGGTGACCTGGGATCCGCATCCGGCCGACATGTTCCACAACAAGGGCCAGACCGGCCATGTGACCACGCCGGCTCTCAGCCGGGGAGAGCCCATCGACTGCGACCTCTTCCCCACGGTCTGAGCCGCTCGGAGCGGCACCGGTTCAAGGCGCAGCGAGTTGACGGCGTGCCGCGGTCAGGATGCGCACGGCCGAGGCCGTGGACCCTGCGTGGTGCTGCTCGTCGTCGCAACAGCGGATTAGCCCGTCCTCGTCCTGCCAGCTCGCCAGCAGCAGGATGCCGTCGCACACCTCCCGCCGGCCGACCTCGCCACGGAAGACGCACTCTTCCAACGCCGTGATCCAGCCATGCCGGTCCGCGCCGGGCACCCGCCATAGCGCGCCCCGCCCCGGCCGGACCCAACTAAGGGCGTCGCCCAGGGGCCGTTCGGCGCAGGCGCGCCCTCCGGACTCCCGCCTGGCTCCCGAGCGGGCCGCGGTACCGCGGGTCAGGACGGCGTCGACCTCGCGCCGCACCCGGGCTCGGTGGGCCTCCCTGCCGGCGGAGCCGACCTGGCGGGCCGGGTAGGGCCCCGGCTCCAGTGCCCGACGAACCATGGCCAGTGCCAGCGCGACCACCAGGGTTGCATGGTGCGACCGCGGCCAGTTCTCGGGGACGGACCGTTCGGCCGCATAGCGGGGCCAACTCCCGTCCTCCCGCCGGGTGCTCGCCAAGAGCTCCAAAAAAGGAGCGAGGTCGACCAGGCCACGAGCGTCACAGACGCAGATCGCGCTGCACACCAGTTCTGCGGCGAGATCGACGCTGCCCGATTCCACGGCTCGCTCCAACAGCACGTCCAGGAGGTCGCGTACGTCCGGCAGGGCGAGCTCCGGCCACACGGCGCGGCGCTGCCCGAACTCGGTTGCGTACATCGCGGTGTGCGTCATCGCATAGGTCTCCTGCTCCGTGACCAGGAGAACGTTCGGGTTGGATGCGAGCGAGGAGAAGGGCAGGACCTCGTCCGGTCTGCTGTCCACGCTCATCCCGAGGAGCCGGAGGAAGAAGAGCACGTCCAGAATGCGGTGCGGAGGACGTTCGGTCCACAGCGGCACACCGCTGCGTACGATCGCGCGTACCAGGCGGCCCACGGAGCCGTCCTCCCCCATGGCCACCACGGCCGCGTAGGGGAGGCCGTAGTAGTTGACGAAGTCACCGTTCTCGAC
Source organism: Streptomyces sp. M41 (assembly GCF_043673425.1). Lineage (NCBI taxonomy): Bacteria > Bacillati > Actinomycetota > Actinomycetes > Kitasatosporales > Streptomycetaceae > Streptomyces > Streptomyces sp. M41. The sequence continues at coordinate 29,302 of NZ_JBIMKE010000023.1, forward strand.
GACGAGATCACGGTACGCAGGCCTCTCCACCTCTTGCCGAAGGTGCTGGAGGATCTCGTCCTGCACCGGGTCGACGGGGCGGAGCCTCGCACGCACCGAAGCGTAGAGGGCAATGTCGACGAGCGGTTTCATGCCGCCCGGGCCGGGCCCGACCAGGGTCACCGAGCACTTGGAGAGCTCACGACAGAGCCACGTAGTAGCGGCATTCTCCAGTTCGGAGACTGCCGCTATCAGCGGCTGTGTCGTGTACGCCGTGGTGTCAGTGTTCACGACGGCGGATCGATGCCTCCCCGCCCCTGCCGTTCGAACGCCGAGGGTGGGTCGATGGCCGGCGGCACCATGTCTCCCGGCTTCTTGCCGGTCGACAGCCCGGACAACCACTTCGCTTGGCCCTTGCCGCTGAGCCGCCACTGGTTGGCCTCTTTGGCGAGCCATTCGAAGTTGTCGGCGAAGCAGGCGGTGTCACAGACCTGGCCCCGGTCACGTTCGGCTTGGACGAGCGGGCCCAGGTAGCGCCAGTACCACTCGACGGGCCAGCGTTCGAAGACCAGGCCGCCGTAGAGAGCGCCGTTGCGGACCAGCACTCCCGCGGTTTCGAAGAAGGAGGCCACGGATGTCCAGGCGTCATAGCCGTCGGAAATGCGGGGGTTGCGGGCTCGGATCGCGTCGTAGTCGACCGTGGACGGATCCATGCCCTCCCGGAAGTGGTCGAGGTACCAGAGGAAACCTCGACGAACCGGGCCGTCCCTCGTCATGTCGTACAACTTGATCAGAAGTTGCGCGTCATGATAGCTGGGGCCTTCGGGGGCGTTCGATTCACTCATGCACGCTCCAGACGTAGAGCCCCCCTCTGTCAGAAGTCTCAGGCGCCTCCCGTCAGCGCCGCAACTCGGCGCCGCCTATCCGAGGGGCGACCGCCTGGCTCCCTGGAGGCCCCCAAGAAGCCTACCGTGGCTCTGGTTTCGGCACAGCCGGAGAAGCAGAAAACCCCAGGTCAACTGGGGTTTCTCTAGTGTCCGAGCGGGGACTTGAACTCCGAGTACAAGCTGGGGATCTTCGCCGAGTGCCTGCTCCAACAAGACGCATGCCTCAGCCGGCCGACCGGAGGCAGCCTCCACCGCAGCCAGGTCTCCGAGGACCACAATTGGGCTTGATCCGCTTTGATCGCGCCGGGCGGCTGCGCGAGGAACTTGTCGAGATCGACGCGGAGGTGGCCCGGCTGAAGGCCGCCGGGGTGGTGATCGGGCAGTTCGTCGCGGCGGAGCATAGCGGGCAGGCCGACGACCCAGCCATGGCGGAGGAGTTGGAGCAAATCACAACGGGCCCGGGTACGAGCAGGGTGCTGTTGGTCCCGCACCACGGGCCGGGCATGGTCGAGAGCGCGCTGCCCGCCGACTACCAGGCGATCATGAAGATCGTGGCAGTGGTGCCGGAGCCGGACCTGGCCAAAGCCGCTCATCACCGCAACGGCCGACCTTCACAACTCAGCGATCGAACAGGACACTTGGGACAGCAGGATCGCCGCCCGCGCCTCGTTCCAGCTCGTCCCGGGGATTCTCTGGAAATCCGGCACCACAACGTGCTAGGAGCTCCCATCTTGTACATATTCAGCGCGCTGTCCCGCTATGAGCCAGTCGGTCAACCCACCTTCAGCATGGTCGACTCACTGAGCGCTCCATTGGCGAGCGGTACGAGTGAGTCAACGTGTTGAGCGCGTGCGCAGAAGGGGTGAGGGGCGGTAAGCCTGTGGGAACAGTGCATTCCGCTTTGTTCCCGCCTGTGGGTGAAGCCGTGCGGAGCGAGCGGTGCGGATCGGGCGGTGGGGTTCGGGCGGTGGGGTTCGGGCGGTGGGGGTCGAGCGGTGGGGTTCGGGCGGCGCGGAATTCGAGACCGTCCCGCCGAGCGTCGACTACTCCCGGCAAGCCGGATAACTGGGATGATCTCGGTATGAAGCGAACCGACGGGTATCTCCTCGACAACCGGCACTCCGCGGCGGGCGAGCAGGGCGACGCCGTGGGCCCCCTCTTCGACCCCACGACGTTCAGGCACCTCGAAGGGTTCGGCATCGGACCGGGCTGGCGCTGCTGGGAGGTGGGTGCCGGCGGCACCTCGGTGGTCTCCTGGATGGCCAAGAGAGTCGGTCCGACCGGAAAGGTGATCGCGACCGACCTCGACACTTCACGGCTCACGCCGGCCGCCCGCCCGCCGGTCGAGGTCCGCGTCCACGACGTGGCGGTCGAGGAGCCGCCGGGGGAGGGGTTCGACCTGGTGCACGCCCGACTGGTGCTCGCCCAGGTCGCTGACCGCGAACGGGCGTTGCGGTCGATGATCGAGGCCCTGGCCCCCGGTGGCCGTCTGCTGATCGAGGACGCCGACCCGGCGCTGCAACCCCTGCCCTGCCCCGACGTGCACGGCCCCGCCCAGCAGCTGGCGAACCGCCTCCGCGACGGCCTCCGCACCCTTCTCGCCGACGACGGCTCGGACCTCTCCTTCGGCCGCAGTCTCCCGCGTCTGCTCCGCGCGGCCGGGTTGCGCCGGGTCATGGCGGACGCGTACTTCCCGCTCGCCTCGCCCGCCTGCGCCGCGCTCGAATCGGCCACGATCCGCGAGTTCCGCGCCCGGCTCGTCACCGCCGGCATCGCCACCGAACAGGACATCGACCGCCACCTCGCCAACGTCACCGCCGGAGGAATGGACCTGGCCGCGGCTCCGATGATCTCGGCGTGGGGGCGCAAGGTGTAAGCGGGGGGCAAGGATAGACAGGGCTTGGCACCGGACAGGCAAGGCCCAGCCCTATCACCCATATCGGTGAGTTGCCGTACGCCGGCGGCTTGCCTCACGCACGAGCATCACCGCGGACCAGGCGGACCAGGCGGACCAGGCGGACCAGGCGGACCAGGCGGACCAGGCGGACCAGACCGACCAGGCGGCCTCCCGCCCACCCCTTCCACCGCCATCGCCCCGGCCCGGCACCCTTCGCGTGCCGCCTCGTCCGGCCCGGAGCCGGCAATGAGGGAGGCCAGGAAGGCGCCGGTGAAGGCGTCGCCCGCCCCCGTCGTGTCGGTCGGTGCCGTCGGCACGGCGGGGACACGGGCATGCACGGCGCCGGAGCGGGCGATCAGCGCTCCCTCCGCCCCCTGCTTGGCGACCACGAGCGGAACATGACGGCTCAACTCGGCTGCCGCGTCCACCGCGTCGGACAGCCCGGTGAGCAGGCAAGCCTCGTCGCGGCTCGGCAGCAGGACGTCCATGTCCGCCACCAGCGCCAGGTAGCGGTCGACGCCCAGCTCCACGAGGAACCCCGCCGACGCCGGATCCATACTCACCGGCACGCCACGCGCGCGTGCCGACGCGACTGCCGCCGACACGAAGGCCCTGCTCGGCTCGGAGAACAGCAGATATCCCGAGAGATGCAGCCGGGCGACCCCGTCGAGCAGCGCGTCCGACCAGTCGGCGGGTTCGAGCCGCAAGGACGCGCCGCTGTCGGTGAGAAAGGTCCGCTCGGCGGCGGCACCCGCGTCGACCAGGCAGATCACCGTTCCTGTGGGAGCCTGGGGATCCACGACGAGGTGAGGGCGTACCCCGCCCGTGGTCAGCTCCCGCTCGTGCCACGCCGCCGTGTCCGCGCCGACCCGCCCCAGCAAGCGCACGTCCGCGCAGCCCCAATGCGCCGCCCAGCAGGCCACATTGGCGCCCGCGCCGCCCGGCACCGTCCGAATGGCCGCGGCCGTGTCCGTCCCCGAGGCGAGCGGCCCCCGGTGCCGGGCTATCACGTCCGTCACCACGTCCCCGACGACCAGCAGGGCACCGCCTTCGGCGCTTCCGGTTCCCAGTGCTCCGGCCTCGGTCAAGTCCCGCTCCCGGCCCCGTACGCCGCCACGACCGTCACGTCGCTCACGCCCCGGACCAGGCCGCCGCGATCCGCCCCGCCAGCCGCACGTTGCCCCGGACCGCCGCGAGATTGGCGTCCAGCGAGGCACCGTCGGTGTGCCGCACCAAGTAGTCCAACAGGAACGGCGTGACCCCCTGACCGGCGACGCCCTGCTCCTCGCACGCGTGCAGCGCGTCGGCGAGCACGCGCGCGTGCAGCTCGGGATCCAACTGCTCCGCCACCGGCACCGGATTGGCCACGATCAGCGCCGACTTCGGCCCGTCCAGCGCGTCCTGAGCGCGCATCACCTCGGCAACCTCCCTCGGCGTCCGAAGCGTCCAGTCCACCGGATGACCCGAGTCGGACAAGTAGAAGCCGGGGAAACGTTCCGTTTCGTAGCCGGCCACGGCGACGCCCAGCGTCTCCAGCCGCTGAAGGGTCGCCGGGACATCCAGGATCGACTTCACTCCGGCACACACGACCGTGATCCGGGTACGTGCCAGGAGCCCCAGGTCGGCAGACTCGTCCTGCGTCACCGTCCACTCCCGGTGCACGCCGCCGAGCCCGCCCGTCGCGAACACCCGTACGCCCGCGAGGGCCGCAAGCAGAGCGGTCGCCGACACCGTGGTCGCCCCGCTCGCCCCCGAGGCGACCGCGAGCGGCAGATCACGGTGCCCCAGCTTGCGGATGCCGTCCTCGTTCGCGATCCTTTCCAGCTGCTGCTTGTCCAGCCCGACGTGGGGCCGCCCGTCCAGCACGGCGATCGTCGCGGGAACGGCACCTTCCCGCCGCACGACTTCCTCCAGCTCCAGCGCCACCTGGAGGTTGCGAGGGCGCGGCAGCCCGTGGGCGATGATCGTGGACTCCAGGGCCACCACGGGTCGACGCGCGTCAACCGCCTCCCGCACTTCTTCGGACACCACCAGCACCACGCGCCTGCCTCCTGTCTGTCGGTCTTCCCTCATCTCTGGCGGGCGGTCCGCCAGATCAAACCCTTGCGGCATGTGGGGGACGACACCAGCCTTGGAGGCATGACCGACAACATGACACGTCTCGACCACGTCGTCCTCTGGGTGCGCGACCCGGTCGCGTCGGCCGAGTTCTACGACAAGACGCTCGCGACGGCGCCCGTCAGGCTCGCCGAGTTCATCGCGGGCGAGGCACCGTTCCCCTCGGTTCGCATCAACGAGGAGACCATCCTGGACCTCATGCCGATGACCATGGCAGAGCGCATGAAGATGCTCCCCGGTGCCGGCGAGAGCGCGGGGCACCCGGTCAATCACATCTGCCTGTCCCTGCCGGAGGCCGAGTTCCACAAGCTCCGCACCCGCCTCGAGGAGCTGGACCTCCCCGTCTCGGACTACTCGTACGACTCCTTCGGTGCCCGCGGCAAGGCTCGGCGCAGCTTCTACTTCCGCGACCCCGACGGCAATGTCTTCGAGGCCCGGCACTACGACTAGCGCGAAGACCAGGGCCGGGAGCGGGCCCGAGGGCGGTTGCCTCAACCGTCGGCCGGGGTGCTCTTCGCCTGTCTCCTGCCCCGAGTGAGCAGCGCGAGCGCCGCCAGCGGGATCAGCAGGCAGGCGGCGGTGAAGTTCAACCAGGCGTAGCTCGCCCGGGCGACGACCAGCCCGGCGAGTGCCCCGCCGATGCCCGCCGAGGCGTTCATGACGAGGTCCGAAAGACCCTGCGCGGCGGCCCGGGCGGGCTGCGGCACGGAGTCCGTGAGCAGCGCGGAACCGGAGACCAGCCCTGCCGACCAGCCGAGCCCCAGTACGAAGAGCCCGACGGCCGTCTGGCCGTGGCTGCTCCCGGCCGTCCCGGCGAGGAACACGGCGCACGCCAGCAGCCCCACCGCGAGCCCGATCCCGGACAGCCGCCCGAGCCGGTCCGACAACCGCCCCATGAGCGGGGCGAAGGCGTACATGCCGGCGATGTGTCCACTGATGACCAGCCCGATCAGATCGATGCCCGCGCCGTGGTGCGCGAGATCGACCGGGGTCATCGCCATCACGGCGACCATCGCCGTGTGCGCCACGGCGACCGTCACCACCGCGAGCCGGGCCCGCGGCGACGCGCGTACGGCGGCCAGCCCCGCGCGCAGCGAACGGGCCGCGGGCGAGTGGTCCTCGGCAGGGGCGAGCGCACGCGCCGTCAGCAGGGGATCCGGTCGCAGCAGGACGGCCACCACGACCGCGGACATCAGGAAGATCCCCGCCGCCCAAAGGAACGGGCCTGCCTCTGCGGGTATCCCGAGGCCGGTCACGCTGCGCCCGGCCGGCGCGGCGATGTTCGGGCCGACGACCGCTCCGATGGTCGTCGCCCACACGACGAGCGAGATGGCCCGGGCCCGTCGTTCCGGTTCGGCCAGGTCGGCGGCTGCGAACCGGGCCTGGAGGTTGGCCGCCGAAGCCGCGCCGAACGCTGCCATCCCGAAGAGCAGCAGTGGAAAGCTCCCGATGGCCGCCGCGAGCACGCAGACCCCGGCGCCCACGGCACCGATGAGGTAGGCGAGGACGAGCCCGGGACGCCGCCCCCGGGAGGTCATCAGCGCGGCCAGCGGCAGGGACAGCACCGCCGTACCGGTGACGGTCGCGGTGGGCGCGAGCCCGGACAGCGACTCGGTGCCGCTGACCTGGGTGGCGAGGACGGCCGCGAGCGCGATGCCCGTGGCGACGCCCAGCCCGCCGAGGATCTGCGTAGCGATCAAGACGGCCGATATACGGCGCCGCAGCGCCGCCAACCGGTCCGGCGGGACGGCCTCGACCACGTGCCGCTGGACGGCGGTCACGAGGCGCACCCGGGTATGCGACACGTGGGACAGGACGTCACCGGGCAGCAGACCGGACCGGCCGCGTACAGGTGGGTGAAAAGTGTCGTCACAGGCGCAGTCTCCCCCGCGTGGCTCGCCCGCCCAACCCCGAGAAGGGCAGGAGAACGATCAGAAGAGCGGTTCCGGCAGCACTCCTTCCAGTGCGAGCAGCTTCCGCTTGGTCTCCAGTCCGCCCCCGAACCCACCGATACCGCCGTCGCTCTCCACGACCCGGTGACAGGGCACCACGACCGGCAGTGGATTGGCGCCCATCGCCATCCCCACCGCCTGGGCCGCGCCCGGCTGTCCGACCCGGCCGGCCAGATCGCCGTACCCGACGACCGAGCCGTACGGGACGCCGGTGGCCAGCTCGCGCAGTACCTGGCGGTTGAAGCCGGAGATGAGCGACCAGTCCAGCGGAAGCTCGAAGTCGCGCCGGGCGCCCGCGAAGTACTGGTCCACCTGATGTATCGCCTCGGCCAGCAGCGGGGAGTCGGTCGCCTCGACGGGCTCGGTGCCCAACCGGGACGCCAGTCGGCCGAGCGCCTTGTCGCGCACCTCGTCCGTGGCGTGGAACACGACGCTGACCAGGCCGTCGCGGGTCGCGGCCAGCATCAGTGGACCGATGTCGGTACCGACGACGGCCCATACGACCTGCTGCTCGTACTGCCCATGGCTGTCCATGCGCCCACCGTACGGCCCACCACTGACATCGCCCGGGCGTCGGACCTCGGATCCTCCTGGATCAGGCCATCCGTCAGGGCGTCCCGCACCACGTCGGGACGGTTGGTGATGATGCCGTCGACGCCGTACCCGGCGACCAGCCGGGCGGTGACCGCGTCGTTCACGGTCCAGGTGAAGACCTCCAGCGGCCTGCCGTGCGGCCCCGTGTAGGCGTGGACGGCGGCCACATAGTCCGTGGAGATGGAGCCGTACGAGGGATTGATCTGGTCGGCGAAGGTCGCGTACCCGGCGAGGTCCGCCTCGGGCGGCGTACCGAGGAGGCCGGTCTTGACGCCGGGCTGAAGCTCATGGACGGTTCGCATGGTGTCGGCGCTGAAGCTCTGCACAATGAGCCGGCTCGCGAGGTGCTGAGGGTCGAGCCACCCCTCGTCCCCCAGAACCTCCAGGGTCTGCTGCTCGATGCCCGGATACAGTTCGGGGTTCTTGATCTCCAGGAGAAGTTTCTGGTGGTGCAGCTCGACACGGTCCATGAACTGCTCCAGCGTCGGCACGCGCGCGCCCGCGTGAGCGGGACCGAACCAGCTGCCCGCGTCCAGGCGGGCGATCTCGGCGGCGGTGAAGTCCTTCACCTTCCAGGGCGCCCGATCCGGAAAGACCTCCTCCACATCGGTCGTGCGCTTCAGGTTGTCGTCGTGGAGTACGACCAGCTCGCCGTCCTTGGTGCGCTGGACGTCGTTCTCGACCCAGCTGATGCCCAGTTCGGCGGCCTTGTCGACCGCCGCCAGAGTGTTCTCGGGGGCGTAGGCGGACGCCCCCCGGTGGGCGATGACCGTGGGCACGGCGCCGCCGGCACGGGCGTCGGTGGCGGGAAGCAGGAGAGCGGCAGTTCCCAGGAGCGCCGTCGTCGTGGCGGCTACAGCGCGCGCGTGCATGCGTACTCCTCGCGTCGAGCGATCACAGACAGTTCAACTGTGACAGCAGTCGGTCAACGGTGAAGGAGTGCAGAATGGCCACAGAATGAATGGAGTTGCCCAGGCCCGCTCACTCGTGCCGCACAACTGGGGCAAGGCCGTGTTTCTTTGCCGGAAAATCGTTCGACCATTCCGGTGGGAGTTACTCTCTGCCTCAACCCTGACCGCCCGGGCGGTCCTGGGAGGGGGCGCATTTCACGGATTTCCGGGACGTAAGTGGGCGGGAAGGGTAGCCGCGTATGCAGGGCACGATCGACGGATTCAGCTACGGACTCGTCACACCGCTGGTGGCCTACCTGATGGCCTGCCTCGGCGGTGCGCTCGGTCTGCGCTGCACCACCAGATCGATGCGCGTCTCGCAGTCCTGGCGCCCCGGGTGGCTGGCCCTCGCGGCGGCGGCCATCGGCTCCGGCATCTGGACCATGCACTTCGTCGCCATGATGGGGTTCACGGTCGAGGAGACACCGATCCACTACGACAAACCGATGACGTTCGCGAGCCTTGCAGTCGCCATCGTCATGGTGGGCATCGGGATCTTCATCGTCGGCTACAAGGGCGCCCGCGGTACGGCCCTGTTCACCGGCGGCACCATCACCGGTCTGGGCATAGCCTCGATGCACTACCTGGGCATGGCCGGGATGCGCCTGCACGGAAAGCTGGAGTACAACACGTTCACCGTCGCCGCCTCCGTGGTCATAGCCATGGTGGCGGCCACCGCCGCACTGTGGGCCGCGGGGCAGGTCAGAGGGTTCCTGTGGAGCGTCGGCGCGAGCCTCGTCATGGGCCTCGCCGTCAGCGGCATGCACTACACCGGGATGGCCGCCCTCAGCGTCCACCTCCACGGCACCGGCGGGGACCCCGCCACGGGTGACTCACCCGCCGCCCTGCTCGCCCCCATGCTGGTCGGCCCACTTGCCTTTCTGCTCCTCGCGGCGCTCGTCGTCCTCTTCGACCCGCTGATCGTCACGGCGAAATCCGCAGCCGCCCCCACCGAGCACAAACCGGGCGTCCCGGCCCACCCCGCCGCCGTCCCGCACCAGGCCCGCCGCCCCCAGTTGCGGGTCCGCCGCAACCAGGACCGCCACAGCTCCCGGGCCCCGCAGAACCACTGATCCGGACGCGTTGTCAGTGGGGGGTCGTACGGTGGATCCCATGCGGCCCGTTTCCCAGATCGAACGCACGGTGGCGCCCTTCGAGGTCGTCAGCCCCTACCAGCCCAACGGCGACCAGCCCCAGGCCATCGCCGAGCTCGCCCAGCGCATCGGAGGCGGCGAGAAGGACGTCGTCCTGCTCGGCGCGACCGGCACCGGCAAGTCCGCCACCACCGCGTGGATGATCGAGAAGCTCCAGCGTCCCACCCTGGTGATGGCGCCGAACAAGACGCTGGCCGCCCAGCTGGCCAACGAATTCCGCGAGCTCCTGCCGAACAACGCCGTCGAGTACTTCGTCTCGTACTACGACTACTACCAGCCCGAGGCGTACGTCCCGCAGTCGGACACCTACATCGAGAAGGACTCCTCCATCAACGAGGAGGTCGAGCGACTGCGCCACTCCGCGACGAACTCCCTGCTCACCCGCCGCGATGTCGTCGTCGTAGCCTCGGTCTCCTGCATCTACGGCCTCGGTACCCCACAGGAGTACGTGGACCGTATGGTCCCCCTCAAGGTCGGCGAGGAGATCGACCGGGACCAGCTGCTGCGCCGCTTCGTCGACATCCAGTACACACGCAACGACACGGCATTCTCCCGGGGCACCTTCCGGGTGCGCGGCGACACCATCGAGATCTTCCCGGTCTACGAGGAGCTCGCCGTCCGCATCGAGATGTTCGGCGACGAGATCGAGGCACTGTCCACGCTCCACCCGGTCACCGGCGAGATCATCAGCGACGACCAGCAGCTGTACGTCTTCCCGGCCTCCCACTACGTCGCGGGCCCCGAGCGCATGGAGCGGGCCGTCAACGACATCGAGAAGGAGCTCGGGGAGCGCCTCGCCGAACTGGAGAACCAGGGCAAGCTCCTGGAGGCCCAGCGTTTGCGGATGCGCACGACCTACGACCTCGAGATGCTCCGCCAGATCGGCACCTGCTCCGGTGTCGAGAACTACTCGATGCACTTCGACGGCCGCCTGCCCGGCTCCCCGCCCAACACCCTGCTGGACTACTTCCCCGACGACTTCCTGCTCGTCATCGACGAGTCGCACGTCACCGTGCCGCAGATCGGCGCCATGTACGAGGGCGACGCCTCCCGTAAGCGCACCCTGGTCGACCATGGCTTCCGCCTGCCCTCCGCGCTCGACAACCGCCCGCTGAAATGGGAGGAGTTCCAGGAGCGCATCGGACAGACCGTCTACCTGTCCGCGACCCCGGGCACCTACGAGCTCTCCCGCTCGGACGGCCATGTGGAGCAGATCATCCGCCCCACCGGCCTCGTCGACCCGGAGGTCGTGGTCAAGCCCACCGAGGGCCAGATCGACGACCTGGTCCACGAGATCCGCGGGCGCGTCGAGAAGGACGAGCGCGTCCTGGTCACCACCCTCACCAAGAAGATGGCCGAGGACCTCACGGACTACTTCCTGGAGCTCGGCATCCAGGTGCGCTATCTGCACAGCGACGTCGACACCCTGCGCCGAGTCGAGCTGCTGAGAGAACTGCGCGCCGGCGAGTTCGACGTCCTGGTCGGCATCAACCTCCTCCGCGAGGGCCTCGACCTGCCCGAGGTATCCCTCGTGGCGATCCTCGACGCCGACAAGGAGGGCTTCCTGCGCTCCGGCACCTCCCTCATCCAGACCATCGGGCGCGCGGCGCGCAATGTCTCCGGCCAGGTCCACATGTACGCCGACAAGGTCACCCCGGCGATGGAGAAGGCCATCGACGAGACCAACCGGCGCCGGGAGAAGCAGGTCGCCTACAACAAGGCGAACGGCATCGACCCCCAGCCGCTGCGCAAGAAGATCAACGACATCGTCGCGCAGATCGCCCGTGAGGACGTCGACACTGAGCAACTACTCGGCAGTGGATACCGCGCGAAGAAGGACGGCCGGGGCACCAAGGCCCCCGTGCCCTCCCTCGGCGACAAGGCGGCCAAGGGTGCGAAGGCGGCTGGACCGGCCAAGGGCAAGGCCAAGGGCAAGGAAACGGTGCCCACCGACCGCCCCGCGGCCGATCTCGCCGAGCAGATCGAGGAGTTGACGACGCGTATGCGGGCCGCCGCCGCGGATCTGCAGTTCGAGATCGCGGCCCGGCTGCGCGACGAGGTGTCCGAAATGAAGAAGGAACTGCGTCAGATGAAGGAGGCCGGCCTGGCCTGACGGCTCACGGGCGCCGGTCCCGGCCCCGCGGCCGGCGCCCTGAATCGGCCCGAAACGGGCCCACCGGGCACGCGCAGTGTTGCAAGACCGACACAAAGTGCGGACCGGGGTACGTCACTGTCAGTGCCCCTGCGTAGGGTTCTGGTCATCCGCGGAGTCCGCGGCCAACAGGGGACAGTTCGAGAGGGGAAACAGCACGTGACCGTCAACATGACCAAGGGTCAGGCAATCAGTCTGCAGAAGAACGACGGGGGCAGCCTGACCGCGGTACGCATGGGTCTCGGCTGGCAGGCGGCTCCCCGGCGCGGCCTGTTCGGCTCCCGCACTCGGGAGGTCGACCTGGACGCCTCCGCCGTCCTGTTCGCGGACAAGCAGCCGGTCGACGTCGTCTTCTTCCGCCACCTGGTGAGTGACGACGGCTCGGTGCGGCACACCGGTGACAACCTCGTCGGCGGTGTCGGCCAGGGCGGCGACGACGAGGCGATCCTCGTCGACCTCGCGCGCATCCCGGTCCACATCGACCAGATCGTCTTCACCGTGAACTCCTTCACGGGCCAGACCTTCCAGGAGGTGCAGAACGCGTTCTGCCGCCTGGTCGACGAGACCAACGGCCAGGAGCTCGCCCGCTACACACTCGCGGGCGGCGGCGCCTACACGGCGCAGATCATGGCGAAGGTCCACCGAGTGGGTCCGGGCTGGTCGATGACCGCCCTCGGCACTCCGGCCAACGGCCGTACGTTCCAGGACCTGATGCCGGCGATCCTGCCGCACCTGTAAGGCCCGCCCGGCGAGCGGCACACGACACACACAAGCGACACGGGGGGACGAAGGCATGACGGCCGAGCTGGTGCGGGGGCAGAACCACCCGCTCTCCCAGGCCCGTCTGGAGATCAGGGTCTCGGCCGGCACGCCGATCGTGGCAGGAGCCACGCTCGGCGACGAGCAGGGCAGGATCCACGGAGTCGAATGGGTGGCCCACCCCGGAGCTCCCACCCTGCCCGGCCTCGAGGTCTCCAAGCAGGCGGCTGCCGACCATCGACTGGCGGTGGACCTGGACGCCATGCCGGAGGCCGTCCACCGCGTGAGTGTGCTGCTCGCCCTGCCGACCGGAGTCACCGGCCCGAACAGCTTCGGCGCCGTGCCGACCCCCTTCGTCGCGGTCACCGGCCTCGACGGCGCCGAGGTGGCCAGCTACACCATCACCGGCCTGGAGGCCGAGTCGGCCGTGGTCGCTCTGGAGCTCTACCGCCGTCAGGACGCCTGGAAGGTGCGGGCCATCGGGCAGGGCTACGCCGGCGGCCTCGTCGAGCTCCTCACCGACCAGGGGCTGCCGCAGGCCCACCAGCTGGCCGGCAGCATCGACGAGGCGGTGGCCCAGGGCATGGCTCGTTCGCTGCCCGCGCCTCCTCGGGCGGACGGCGACCGCTCCCGGCAGGCGGCGGCGCCCGCACTCGGAGCGGACCAGGGCGGCACCGCCCCGCAGGGCGCCGCAGGCCCTGCGCCGTCGCAGCCGACGTCGCCCTTCGGCACCCAGACCCCGGGCGTCCCCGGACAACCGACGCCGCAGCCGAACTCGCCGTACGGCACCCCGACGCCGGGCATACCGGGCCAGGCCGCGTCCCCGTCCTCGTATCAGGGCGGAAGCGGAATGACCGACCCCGCTCAGCCGTCCGCGTCCACAGCCGGCGGCCCGATCGACTACAGCCATCCGCGCCGTCAGAACGCGGCTCCACCGCCGCCCCCGCCGACCGCGCCGCCTGCCCAGCCCGGGCAGCCGGCGCAGCCCGTCGCGGGTGACGCCACCGGCTGGTCCATGGAGGAGCGGCTGTACAACCAGGTGTGGGGCATGTTCGAGGACCTCGCCCGCACCACTGCCGCCTACCGCAGCGCGGTCGACTTCGCGGACTCCCGCATGGAGAAGGAGCTCGACCAGGTCTTGTCGGACCCGCGCAGCCGGATCGGCGGTCAGGGCGACGCCGCGCGCGAAGCCGCCCAGGCCAAGCACTCCCAGCTCGTCAACCAGGCCAGGGCCACCCTTGACCGGGACCTCGCCCAGCTCGGCGCCGAGGCCGAGGTCGTCGAGCCGGCGCTGCCGCCCGCGTACGCACGCTGGGACAACCCCGTCTGGCAGGGCTATCGCGTGCCGATGGAGATCCCCATGGCGCTGCGCCTGGGCGAGCTCCACCTGCCCGAGAGCGCCCAGTTGCGCATTCCGATGCTGGTCCGGCTGCCGCTGGAGCGCGGTCTGTGGATCGACAGCGGACGCGGTGGATCGATGGACGGCTCGTTCACCGACTCCCACGACCTGCGCCGCCTCGCGATGGAAGTGGCCGTGGCGCACGCGGCGCGGTTGCTCGCCGTGTACCCGGCGGGCGAGTTCACCGTGCATGTCATCGATCCGGCGGGTTCGGGCGCACAGGCACTCGTTCCCCTGGTGCAGAGCGGTGTGCTCGCCGCCCCGCCCGCGGTGGGCGCGGCCGGTGTCGCCGATGTCCTGGCGCGGCTGACCCAGCGCGTCGACCTTGTGCAGATGGCGCTGCGGGGCGGCGCGCCCGACTCCCTGCCCCCCGGCTTCGACACCTCTCAGCAGCTGCTGATCGTCAACGACTTCCCGCACGGCTTCGATGACCGGGCCGTCAACCAGCTGCGCTACCTGGCGGACGAGGGACCCGCCGTCGGCGTCCACTTGATGATGGTCGCGGACCGGGAGGAGGCCGCTGCCTACGGCCCGCTGCTCGATCCGCTGTGGCGTTCACTGCTGCGCCTGACCCCGGTGGCCGACGACCACCTCGCCGACCCCTGGGTGGGGCACGCCTGGACCTACGAGCCCTCGCTCGTGCCGCCCGGCAGCCAGGTGCTCCAGCAGGTGCTCGCGCAGGTCGCGCAAGCGAGGGCCAAGTACAGGTAAAGAGCCCCTGACCAGCACACTTGGCCTTGTTTTTGCCAAGCACTTTACCTTTCCTTGGTGATTGGGTAGTCTTCATCCCACGGAGGGGAGTACTCCCTGTCTAGTGCGACGTACCCGTCAATACGGATCCGGCCAGATCCCGGGGCGTCGGCCCATCGTGGGTGGAAGAGACCTCCGGCGCGCGACGACGCTGACATTTGCCGTTACGACTGCCGGAGGCGCAGTGGAAGTTTCCACGACCCTATGGGTCCTGACCATCGTGGGCCTTGCCGCCCTGATCGCGGTCGACTTCTTCATCGGCCGCAAGCCGCATGACGTGTCGATCAAGGAAGCCGGTATCTGGACGATCGTCTGGATCGCCCTGGCCGCCCTCTTCGGGCTGGGCCTGCTGGTCTTCGGGGGCGGACAGCCCGCCGGCGAGTTCTTCGCGGGCTTCATCACCGAGAAGTCACTGAGCGTCGACAACCTCTTCGTCTTCGTCCTGATCATGGCGAAGTTCGCCGTGCCGTCCCAGTACCAGCAGCGGGTGCTGCTCGTCGGTGTCCTCATAGCCCTGGTGCTGCGAGCCATCTTCATCGCGGCGGGTGCCGCGATCCTCGCCAGCTTCGCGTGGGTGTTCTACCTCTTCGGCGCCTTCCTGATCTGGACCGCCTGGAAGCTCATCCAGGAGGCCCGGGCCGACGAGGACGACGAGGAGTACGAGGAGAACAAGCTGCTCAAGGCCGCCGAGCGCAAGTTCGGCGTCGCCGACCGCTACCACGGCACCAAGCTGTGGATCCAGGAGAACGGCAAGCGGGTCATGACCCCGATGCTGGTCGTGATGCTGGCGATCGGCACCACCGACGTGCTGTTCGCCCTCGACTCCATCCCCGCGATCTTCGGCCTGACACAGGACCCGTACATCGTGTTCACGGCCAACGCCTTCGCGCTGATGGGTCTGCGGCAGCTGTACTTCCTCATCGGCGGTCTGCTGAAGAAGCTGGTCCACCTCAGCTACGGCCTGTCGATCATCCTGGGCTTCATCGGCGTCAAGCTGGTGCTGCACGCGCTGCACGAGTCCGGCGTCCACGTCCCCGAGATCAGCATTCCGGTCTCGCTCGGCGTGATCTGCTCGGTTTTGGTCGTCACCACGATCACCAGCCTGAGGGCTTCGAAGAAGCAGGCGGCGGCCGAGGCGGCGCACGCCGGCGACCAAGAGGCTCCGAAGGACAGCATCGACGTCTGACCACGTCGAACGTAAGAAGAACCAACACCGGGAGAGGTGCCCGGCGAATCGCCGAGCACCTCTCCCGGTGCTTCTTCGGATGCCGGGCGGCCTGCGAGAAATCGCCAAGGGGACGGCACCGGGCCGCCGTCCTTCACGGACTGCGACGTATAGGAGAAGACCGATTTCGCGTAGCGGCACACCCCACACGAAGGCCCCGCATCCCGAGGGCGCGGAGCCGTCCGACCAGCGCACGGACCGGAATGCGAACCCAGAGGCCCTCTGCGACGATCGCTCCATGATCGCTCGGCTCAGGCCGCTCACGACCCAGTGGACGTTCGTCGTGCCGGTGCTCGCGGTCGTCCTGCTGGTGTTCACCTGGGGACGGGACCTGCCCGGTGCGATGGTCGCCCTGGTGACACTGGTCCTCGCGGGGGCCGTCCTGTCCGCCGTGCATCACGCCGAAGTGGTCGCCCACCGGGTCGGCGAACCCTTCGGCTCCCTCGTCCTCGCCGTCGCCGTGACGATCATCGAGGTCGCCCTGATCGTGACCCTGATGGCGGACGGCGGAGACAAGAGCTCCACTCTCGCCCGGGACACGGTCTTCGCCGCCGTGATGATCACCTGCAACGGCATCGTCGGCCTGTGCCTGCTGGTCGCCTCGCTCCGGCACCGGACGGCGGTCTTCAACCCTGAGGGCACCGGCGCCGCGCTCGCGACCGTCGCCACCCTGGCCACCCTCAGCCTGGTACTGCCGACGTTCACCACGAGCAAGCCCGGGCCGGAGTTCTCCACGGTGCAGCTGACGTTCGCCGCGCTCTCCTCACTGATCTTGTACGGGCTGTTCGTGACGACCCAGACCGTGCGCCACCGTGACTACTTCCTCCCCATCACCCGGCAGGGCGATGTGATCACCGTGGACGACCACGCCGACGCGCCCTCCGCCCGCGCCGCGCTGGTCAGCCTCGGGCTGCTGGGTCTGGCACTGATCGGTGTCGTGGGGCTCGCCAAGGGGGTGTCGCCCACCATCGAGTCCGCAGTGGTGGCCGCCGATCTGCCGCATGCCGTCGTCGGCGTGGTCATCGCGATGCTCGTGCTGCTGCCCGAGACCATCGCCGCGCTGCGCTCCGCCCGCCGGGACCGTGTGCAGACCAGCCTGAACCTCGCGCTCGGCTCGGCGATGGCCAGCATCGGCCTGACCATTCCGGCCGTCGCCCTCGCCTCCGTCTGGCTCTCCGGCCCCCTGGTCCTCGGACTCGGCCCCACACACATGGTGCTGCTCGCCCTGACGGTGGTCGTGAGCTCGCTGACGGTGGTGCCGGGGCGGGCGACACCGCTGCAAGGGGGCGTGCACCTGGTGCTGTTCGCGGCGTATCTGGAGCTGGCGATCAATCCGTAGCCGCCACAATCCCGAGCCGCCCAACCCCGAGCCGCCCAACCCCGAGCCGCCCCGAGCCCGTCAGCCCGTGGCGGGCTCCGCCGCCGCGACGGGCACCGGACGGGTTTCGGGCAGAAGCGCGAAGCAACCCAGGCTGAGCAGCGCGATGCCCGTCAGATACGCCCCCACTCCCCACGGCACCCGACCGCCCTGTTCCGCGAGCGCCGTCGCCGCGATCGGGGTGAGCGCGCCCCCGAGGACGCCGCCGAGGTTGTAACCCACCGCGGCGCCCGTACAGCGCACGCGGGGTTCGTACAGCTCCGGCAGATACGCGGCGATCACGGCGAACATGGTGATGAACGCGAGCATGGCCCCGAGGAAGCCCACGAACATCGGCAGCGGCGCGCCCGTGGCGAGCAGCGCGACCATCGGGAACATCCACAGGGCGGATGCGGCGCAGCCGATCAGTGCCAGCGGGCGGCGCCCGTACCGGTCACCGAGAAGCGCCGCCAGCGGCGTGAGCGCGCCTTTCACCACCACCGCGGCCATGATGCAGGTCAGCATGACGTCACGGCTCACCCCGAGCCGTTCCGTGCCGTAGGCGAGGGACCAGGTCGTCACGGCGTAGAAGATCGCGTATCCGATCGACAGGGCGCCGGCTGTCAGCAGCAGGAGCCGCCAGTGGTCGCGCACGACCTCGACGAGCGGCACGCGCGCGTGGTCGTCGAGTTCGAGGAACCGGGGGCTCTCGGCGAGCGACGACCGCAGCCACAGCCCGACCAGGGCCAGGACCCCCGCCGCCCAGAACGGCACCCGCCAGCCCCACGCGGCGAACTGCGCCTCCGACAGCGTCGCCGACAACCCCAGCACCACACCGTTGGCGAGGAGGAATCCGAGCGCCGGCCCGACCTGGGGGAAGCTCGACCACAGACCGCGCCGGCCGGCGGGCGCGTGCTCCACGGTCAGCAGGACCGCGCCGCCCCACTCCCCGCCGAGACCGAGTCCTTGCAGAAACCGCAGCGCGAGCAGCAGCAGGGGAGCGGCGACACCGATCGTGTCGTACGTCGGTACGCAGCCGACCGCGACCGTGGAGGCGCCGGTCAGCAGCAGTGAGGCGACGAGGACGGGCCGGCGCCCGCGTCGGTCCCCGATGTGGCCGAACAGCACCGACCCCAGCGGCCGGGCCACGAATCCCACGCCGAACGTGGCGAAGGCGGCCAGGGTTCCCGCCCCCGGCGAGAACGTCGGGAAGAACAGCGGCCCCAGGACCAGCGCCGCCGCGGTGCCGTAGACGAAGAAGTCGTAGAACTCGATGGCCGTCCCGGCGAGCGAAGCAGTGGCGAGCCGCAGCATGGAGGGCGCCCTTACGGTGCGTACGTCGTGCATGCCGCGTCAACTACCCACCGTGATCGCGGGTTACGGGGGCGCGTGGGAGCGGTCGGCCTCGTCAGTAGGTGACGGTGATGCGCCGGGCCAGGCCGTCGACGCGGACGACTCCGCCGTAAGGGATCACGAGTTGCGGGTCGGTGTGGCCGAGGTCGACGTCGAAGACGATCGTGGTGTCGGGGGCGTACGTCCGCATGGCGCGAAGGACGGCTTCGCGCTGCTCGGCGGCGTAACGAGCGGCCTCCTGAGGGCCGTTGGGGTGTGCGAAGGACCATGTCCTCGCCCGCCCCATCAGCAGCGCCGAGAAGCGCTGGAGCAGCCCGCGCTCGCCCATGTTGCGCAGGGTCCAGAAGACCTCGTCGGCGCTCGGCATCTCCTCCGACGTCTCCAGGAGCAGCACTTCGCCGTCGTAGTCCGAGAGGTCGTGCGAGATCTCGCGGTCGGCCATCAGCAGCCAGCCGACGATCTCCAGGCAACCGCCCCAGGTGCGGCCTTCCACCACCCGGTCGGCATTGACCCAGGTCCAGCCGTCGGCGGGTCGCATCTCCGGCTCGGCGTCGAAGGTCGCCGGGTCGGCCCAGTCGCTGCTGATGTCGTTCCAGCGCTCGGCAGGCTTCAGCTCGTACTCGCCCGAGGTGAACAGGGCGGCTCGCAGCGACTCGGCCGTCTGCGGGTTCATGGCGCCGGGACGGCCCAGCTCGCACATCACCGTCGCGCCGTGGTAGCCGACGATCCCCGCGTTCCGCAGGAACACCAGCAGATTCGTGTTGTCGCTCATGCCGAAGAACGGCTTCGGATTCGCCCGGATCAACTCCCGGTCCAGCAGCGGCAGCACGGTGATCTGGTCGTCGCCGCCGATCGACGCGATGACGGCCTTGACGGACGGGTCGGCGAACGCGGCGTGGATGTCGTCGGCCCGCTCCTGCGGTGTCGAGCCCATCTTGCGGGTCGACGGATACTCGACCGGTTCCAGCCCGTACTCCTTGCGCAGCCGCTCCAGGCCCAGTTCGTAGGGGCGGGGGAAGAGCCCGGGCAGGCCCGCGCCGGGCGAGATGACGGCGACGCGGTCGCCGGGGGAGGGCTTCGGAGGGTACGAGATCATGGTCATGCCCGGAGGCTATGGCTCGGGGTGCGACCCCCGCACCGTGATAAACCGGGGTCCGAGCGGCGGTCCGCCATGGACCGCGCGAACCCGAACGGACCGGAGGAACCGTGCCCCGCACCCTGGCCAACGCCCCGATCATGATCCTCAACGGCCCCAACCTGAACCTGCTCGGGCAGCGCCAGCCGGAGATCTACGGCTCCGAGACCCTGGCCGACGTCGAGGCCCTGTGCGCCGAGGCGGCGGCCGTGCACGGCGGCACGATCGACTTTCGGCAGTCCAACCACGAGGGCGAGCTGGTGGACTGGATCCACGAGGCTCGGCTGAGCCACCGCGGGATCGTGATCAACCCCGGTGCCTACTCGCACACCTCGGTGGCGATCCTGGATGCGCTCAACACCTGTGACGGTCTTCCTGTGTTGGAGGTCCACATCTCCAACATTCACAAGCGGGAGTCCTTCCGGCACCACTCATACGTCTCGCTGCGTGCCGACGGTGTGATCGCGGGGTGCGGTGTGCAGGGCTATGTGTTCGGGGTGGAGCGGGTCGCGGCGCTGGTGGGGGCGGGGCGCGCGGACACGTGACGCCGGGCGGCACCTGTGCGAGGGCCACCGGCTGGTACGGGTACGGGTTCTGGGTTCGGTTCCGGACAGCCGCCGGGGCCGCCGGTCGAGGGCGGGGATTGAGGGACCGGCGGCCCGTACCGCTCAGGAGCCGTCATCCTGCGCGGGGCTGAGTCCAGTTGACTGCGCAATGACGCCCGCCGGGAGCGCGCGTATGGCACCGGCGTGTGTGAACGGTTCACACGGGGTGTGTACGGCGCGCGGGCACGACGCGTGCCGGGCGCTCGCCTACTTCGCGCCCGGCGGTGCCGGCTTCGCGCCCGGCCGTGGTGACGTCACCAGCCCCGCTCGCGCCACTCCGGCAGGTGCGGGCGCTCGGCGCCCAGCGTGGTGTCGTTGCCGTGCCCCGGGTAGACCCAGGTCTCGTCCGGCAGCACATCGAAGATCTTCGTCTCGACGTCATGGATCAGGCTGGCGAAAGCCTCCGGATCCTTACGGGTGTTGCCGACGCCGCCCGGGAACAGGCAGTCCCCGGTGAACACATGCGGGTGCCCGTGGGGGTCGTCGTAGACCAGCGCGATCGAGCCCGGCGTGTGCCCGACCAGGTGGCGCGCGGTGAGCTCCACATGCCCCACCCGGATGACGTCGCCGTCGTCGACCAGGACGTCGGTCGGCACCGGGATGCCGTCGGCGTCGTCCCGGCCGGCGTAGGTGCGCGCGCCGGTGGCTTCGACGACCGCGGCGAGCGCCTGCCAGTGGTCCCCGTGCTGGTGGGTGGTGACGACGGACGCGATGCCGTCGTCACCGATCATGCCCACCAGTACGTCCGCGTCGTTGGCGGCGTCGATCAGCAGTTGCTCGTCCGTGGCCCGGCAGCGCAGCAGATAGGCGTTGTTGTCCATCGGGCCGACCGCGATCTTGGTGATCATCAGGTCCTTGAGCTCATGCACGTCGGCGGGGCCGCCGACCGTCACCTGTCCGCTGTAGGTCATGTCGGCAGCCTATAGCGGCCGGGCGGTCCACGGACCGTCCAGGCGCGGGCCCTTGTGCCTGGGCTGCCGGCCCTACAGGGGCGGGAGCGACGGCAGCGGGCCGCCCTCCGCGCTCAGGCCGGACCCGTCACGGCGCCCGGCGAGCCAGCCGAGCAGATCGGGTGCGGCACCCCGGACGGTGATCTCGGAGGAGTCCGCCTCGCGTCCCGTGCTCCACGCGCGCGTGCCGTCCGTCAGCCGGGTCGGCGGTACGTCGGGGTGTCCGGTGAATCGCTCCGCGAGGAAGTCGATCTCCCGCTCCACGAATTCCGCCGGCAGATCCTCCAGCTCGTAGCCGATACCGAGATCCACGTGATGCAGCTCCACCTCGACCCACCGCCGGAAGGGCACCCGGGCCGCCGCGTCGGTGACGCCGTTGCGCAGCTCGACCGTGCGCGACCAGTCCGCGGGCACGGCGCCCATCTCCTGGAAGCGGCCGGCGCTCTCGCGCACGTCGGCGAGCTGGACGTCCAGGGGGCGCGGGGAGTCCCGCTCGATGTCGGCGTCGCGGGCGGTGGCCGAGACGTACATGGGGCGTCCCTCGAGAACGTTCACGAGGGCGTCCGCATTGCGGGCGAGGTGCGCGAGGACGTGGCCGCGGCTCCAGCCGGGGAGCCGTGACGGCTCGGTCACCGACGCGTTGTCCAGCTTGGCCGCTGCGGTGAGCAGCCTTTCGGTCGCTTCATGTACAGACACCAGGTCACGAGCGTGATCAATCATGGTGCTGACATTAGCCCCGCCACACCTTTGGGTGAAGGTGGTGAACGAGTGCCGTAAATCGAATGCGCGTGCTATAGGCTCGGTCGTGGCGTCGGGCATGCTGGATGGTCCGGGATTGTTGTCCCATTCGGGAATCCGACCGGCGTTGTCAGTGGCTCCCCCTAGTCTGAGAAGGACGGGGGCCTCGCCCCTGTCACTTCTCTCAAGAAAGGTGCGGACCGGCGTGGCCGACCGTCTCATCGTCCGTGGCGCGCGCGAGCACAACCTCAAGAATGTCTCGCTCGACCTGCCGCGCGACTCGCTCATCGTCTTCACGGGCCTGTCGGGGTCGGGCAAGTCCTCGCTGGCCTTCGACACGATCTTCGCCGAGGGCCAGCGGCGCTACGTGGAGTCGCTGTCGTCCTACGCCCGGCAGTTCCTCGGCCAGATGGACAAGCCGGACGTCGACTTCATCGAGGGTCTGTCCCCGGCCGTCTCCATCGACCAGAAGTCGACCTCGCGCAACCCCCGCTCGACGGTCGGCACCATCACCGAGGTCTACGACTACCTGCGTCTGCTCTTCGCCCGCATCGGCAAGCCCCACTGCCCCGAGTGCGGCCGGCCGATCTCGCGCCAGTCGCCGCAGGCCATCGTCGACAAGGTCCTGGAGCTGCCGGAGGGCAGCCGCTTCCAGGTGCTGTCGCCGCTGGTGCGCGAGCGCAAGGGCGAGTTCGTCGACCTCTTCGCCGATCTCCAGACCAAGGGCTACTCCCGCGCGCGTGTGGACGGCGAGACGATCCAGCTGTCCAGCCCGCCCACGCTGAAGAAGCAGGAGAAGCACACCATCGAGGTGGTCGTCGACCGCCTCACGGTGAAGGACTCCGCCAAGCGTCGCCTCACCGACTCGGTGGAGACCGCCCTCGGCCTGTCCGGCGGCATGGTCGTGCTCGACTTCGTCGACCTCCCCGAGGACGACCCCGAGCGCGAGCGCATGTACTCCGAGCACCTGTACTGCGCGTACGACGACCTCTCCTTCGAGGAGCTCGAGCCCCGCTCCTTCTCCTTCAACTCGCCCTTCGGCGCCTGCCCCGAGTGCACCGGCATCGGTACGCGCATGGAGGTCGACCCCGAGCTGATCGTCCCGGACGAGGACAAGTCCCTCGACGA
This sequence comes from Streptomyces sp. M41, assembly GCF_043673425.1. NCBI lineage: Bacteria > Bacillati > Actinomycetota > Actinomycetes > Kitasatosporales > Streptomycetaceae > Streptomyces > Streptomyces sp. M41. The sequence continues at coordinate 52,384 of NZ_JBIMKE010000023.1, forward strand.
GGGCGCCATCCACCCCTGGTCGCACGGGCACACCAAGGACTACTTCGGCCGCCTGATCGGCGCCCTCGCGGACGCGCTGGGATTCCGCACGGACATCCCCTTCGCGGGCCTGCCACAGCGTGCCAAGAAGGCGCTTCTCAACGGCCACAAGACACAGATCGAGGTCCGCTACCGCAACCGGTACGGCCGCGAGCGCGTGTACACGACGCCCTTCGAAGGCGCCGTCCCCTTCGTCAAGCGCCGGCACAGCGAAGCCGAGAGCGACGCCAGCCGCGAGCGCTTCGAGGGCTATATGCGCGAGGTGCCCTGCCCCACCTGTGAGGGCACGCGTCTGAAGCCGATCGTCCTCGCGGTCACGATCATGGAGAAGTCGATCGCCGAGGTCTCCGCGATGTCCATCAGCGACTGCGCGGACTTCCTGCGCGAGCTGAAGCTCAACGCCCGCGACAAGAAGATCGCCGAGCGGGTGCTGAAGGAGGTCAACGAGCGGCTGCGGTTCCTGGTCGACGTCGGTCTCGACTATCTCTCACTCAACCGCGCGGCCGGCACCCTCTCCGGCGGGGAGGCCCAGCGCATCCGCCTGGCCACTCAGATCGGCTCCGGCCTCGTCGGAGTCCTGTACGTCCTCGACGAGCCGTCCATCGGTCTGCACCAGCGGGACAACCACCGGCTGATCGAGACCCTGGTCCGGCTGCGCGACATGGGCAACACGCTCATCGTGGTCGAGCACGACGAGGACACCATCAAGACCGCCGACTGGATCGTCGACATCGGCCCCGGCGCCGGCGAGCACGGCGGCAAGGTTGTGCACAGCGGCTCCTTGAAGGAACTGCTGGCCAACGCCGAGTCGCAGACCGGCCAGTACCTGTCCGGCAAGAAGGCCATCCCGCTGCCGGACATCCGCCGCCCGCACGACCCGACCCGGCAGCTCACCGTGCACGGAGCCCGGGAGAACAACCTCCAGGACATCGACGCCTCGTTCCCGCTGGGCGTGTTCACCGCGGTCACCGGCGTCTCCGGCTCCGGCAAGTCGACGCTGGTCAACGACATCCTGTACACGCATCTGGCCCGCGAGCTGAACGGCGCCCGCAACGTCCCCGGGCGGCACACGCGCGTGGACGGCGACGACCTCGTCGACAAGGTCGTGCACGTCGACCAGTCGCCCATCGGTCGCACGCCGCGCTCGAACCCGGCGACCTACACCGGCGTCTTCGACCACATCCGCAAGCTGTTCGCCGAGACCACCGAGGCGAAGGTCCGCGGCTACATGCCCGGCCGCTTCTCCTTCAACGTCAAGGGCGGCCGTTGCGAGAACTGCGCCGGCGACGGCACGATCAAGATCGAGATGAACTTCCTCCCGGACGTGTACGTCCCTTGCGAGGTCTGCCACGGCGCGCGGTACAACCGGGAGACCCTGGAGGTCCACTACAAGGGCAAGTCGATCGCCGAGGTCCTCAACATGCCGATCGAGGAGGCGACCTCGTTCTTCGAGGCCGTCCCCGCCATTGCCCGGCACCTCAACACGCTGAAGGACGTCGGTCTCGGCTACGTCCGCCTCGGCCAGTCCGCGACCACCCTGTCCGGCGGTGAGGCCCAGCGTGTGAAGCTCGCCAGCGAGCTCCAGAAGCGCTCCACCGGCCGCACGGTCTACGTCCTGGACGAGCCGACCACCGGTCTGCACTTCGAGGACATCAGCAAGCTACTGAAGGTCCTCTCCGGCCTGGTCGACAAGGGCAACACGGTCATCGTCATCGAGCACAACCTCGATGTGATCAAGACCGCCGACTGGGTCGTCGACATGGGCCCTGAGGGCGGCGCCGGCGGTGGCCTCGTCATCGCCGAGGGCACGCCCGAGGAGGTGGCCGCGGTCCCGACCAGCCACACCGGCAAGTTCCTGCGCGAGATCCTCGGCGCCGACCGCATCAGTGACGCGACCTCGGTGAAGGCCCCGCGCAAGGCGGCGGCCAAGAAGACGGTCGCGGCAGGGGCGACGGCGCGGAAGACCGCGACGGCCAGAACCACCAGGACGGCCAACAACAAGGCGACGGACAAGGCGACCGGCGCCGCGAAGAAGACGGCAGCCGCCAAGAATGCGGCGACGGCGAAGAAGGCGGCGACGGCCCAGAAGGCGGCAACCGCGAAGAAGACGACGCGGTCCCGCAAGGCCTGAGCCTGAGGGGTATTGAGCCCGAGCAATTCCGAAAAAGTGCGGCGCCCCGCGGGAACTCCCCGCGGGGCGCCGCACGTTCTCCCATCAGCCGCCTGATCCTCGCGGCTACGCCGCACCTTGACTCCTCAACAGCGAAGCCTCGGCAGCGAAGTCTCGACCGCGGAAATGGAGAGCCGAACGCCTACTGGACGTCCCCCAGTTCAAAGGCGTACGGCGGCTCGGCTCCCGCCCGGGAGCAGGTGATCGCGGCAGCCCGCGCCGCGAATCGCAGCAGCCGTGTCCAGCCGTCGGCGCCGAGTCCCACGAGCGCTTCGGCGGACAGGGCATCCTGGGCTGCAAGCCCGTGCAGCAGGGCCGCGTTCACGGTGTCGCCCGCACCGATCGTGTCCACGACGTCGACCTGCTCACCCGGCACGGAGTGCGCCGCTCCATCCCGGGTGAAAGCGGTCAACCCGTCACCCCCGTGAGTGATCACTACGGCTGCAGGTCCCGCGGCCAGCCAGTCGCGCGGGGTCCCGCCCAGCCAGGCCGCATCCTCCTCGGAGAGCTTGAGCAGCGACACCGACGGCAGCCAGCTCTTGAACCGCGCCCGGTAACCATCCGGGTCCGCTATCAGCCCGGCCCGGATGTTCGGATCGAGCGCGGTGAACGTCCCCTGAGCCGCCGCGCTCCGCATCAGCTCCTCGTAGGCACTGGCCCCCGGTTCCAGGACGAGCGAGCAGGTACCGAACGACACCGCGCGCGTCCCCGCGGGCAGCTCCGGAGGTGCCGTGAAGAGCCGGTCGGCGGTGCCCTCGACGTAGAAGGAGTAGGCGGCCGAGCCGCCGGCATCGATGGTGGCGACCGCGAGGGTGGTCGGCTCCATGCCCCGCTGCACCCAGGACACATCCACTCCGGCCTCCCTCAGCCCGTCCAGCAGAGCCGTACCGAAGGCGTCCGTGGAGGTGCGGGAACAGAAGGCGGTGGGGGAGCCCAGACGGCCGAGGGCCACGGCCGTGTTGTAGGGGCCGCCGCCGAGCGCCGGCTTCAGGCCCGCGAGGGCACCCGTGCCCTGCGGTACCAGGTCGATCAGGGCCTCACCGGCGACGACGATCACGAGACAGTTCCTTTCGGGGACGTCAGGGGCTGTTCGAGGCAGCCGCAGGAGGTGCGATGAACGAACGTGCACGGCAGACGCACGGTCCGGGTGGGCCCGTCCGGTGAGTCGAGACGGTCCAGCAGCACGCGCACCGCCTGGCGGCCGATGTCCCTGCTGGGCTGGGCGATCGCGGTGAGCCGGGGCGAGAACAGATCGGCCCAGGCGAAGTCGTCGAAGCAGCACAGCGCGATGTCCTCCGGCACGGACAGGCCCCGGTCGCGCAGGGCACGGAGTGCGCCGATGGTCATCGCGTTGTTGGCGGTGACGAGCGCGGTGGGCGGCGTGGCGCGCGACAGCAGGGTACCGGCGGCTTCTTCGGCACCGGCGGAAGCGGAGTCGCCGTGCACGACGAGGTTCTCGTCGTAGGCGAGCCCTGCCGTTGTGAGTCCTTCCCGGTATCCCGAGAGGCGCTCGCTGGTGGTGCTGAGCCCGGGTAGGCCCGCGACCAGGGCGATCCGACGGTGGCCCAGGCCGGCGAGATGGGTGACCAGCTGGGCCATTGGTTCGGCGCTGTCGGCGCAGACCTGGTCGAACGGCGTCGCGCCGTCGGCCGGGATGTCGACCACGCGGTCGAGGAGGACAGTCGGCACCATGTGACGGCCGAGGTAGGCGATCAGCTCGCGCGGGTCGGCGGAGGGGGCGACGATCATGCCGTCGACCCGGCGTTCGTGGAGAAGCTGGACGACCTTGCGCTCATGCTTCGGATCGTCGTGCGGGTCGGCGATCAGCAGGCTGTAGCCGTGCTCCAGGGCAGCGGCCTCGACGCCCTGGAGAATTTCCGTGAAGTACGGATTGCTGATCGCCGACACCGCCAGCCCGATGGACCGCGTACGAGATGTCACCAGGGAACGGGCCAGGGTGTTGGGTGTGTAGCCGAGTTCCTCCATGGCGTCCAGCACCGTCTGGCGGGTGCGGGGGAGCACGGGCCGGGTGCCGTTCAGCACATGCGAGACGGTCGCCACGGAGACGCCGGCGCTGCGTGCGACGTCGGCCATGGTTGCCATCGTCACCCTCTCCTTTCCCACAACCTGCACCGCGCCCGCCTCGGGCCGCAGTGGCTCTTCTGGCCGGGAAGGTATCTCATCCAGAGGGCAGACGTAAACGTTTGCGTAAGCGTTTACGTCCTTTGAGGAGAGGAGCGCGTAGGGACAAGAGAGACGTCAGAGTCGCCTGCTCACTCCCAGTCCCACCCGATGCCCACGATGCCGGTGCGCACCCGTGGCTCGACCACGTGTACGGAGTGGTGCGGCCCGCTGAGGGTCAGCCCTTGGCGGCCACTGCGGGGCGCCGCCGCGGAGTGCTGGGAGAAGCGGTGGCAGCGGACCGGCAGGGCACTCTCGGCGAAGCGGACCTGAAGGGCGTACTGGCCGCCCGCGAGTGAGAAGCCGCGGGCGTACTCGCGGGAAGCGCCGGCTGTGCCGTCCTCGACGCCATAGCGGAAGAGGTAGGTGTCGCCGGCCCGAAGCCGCGTGCCGAAGAGCAGCTCGGCGACGAGGACCCCGGTCTCCTGGTGCCAACGGACACGTCCGGTCCGGCAGTTCTCCAGGGCGTGCACCCTCATCCGTTCCGGCAGGCAGCCGGGGTCGCCGTGGTGGACGGCCACGAAGCGGTCGACGCCGTCATTGTGAGCCCGCACGATGTGGTGGGACTCGCGTTCGGCCAGCTCGCGGAGGGCACCGATCCGAACCCGTTCGTGGTGGGCGAGGGTATGCACGCCGCCGTCCAGCGGGCAGCCCAGATCGGCGAGCAGCTGATCCAGGACGCTCGAGGCCTCCACCAGGGAGCGGTAGGAGCGGGCGGCCGGTCGTTGGAGGGTGGAGTGGTCGTCGGCCTCCGCGAGCAGCCGGATCAGGGACTCCTCCGGCAGCTGGAGTATCTCCTCCAGCGCCCGTACCGCACGGAGCGACTCGGGCCGCTGTGGCCTGCGGGCGCCCTGCTGCCAGTAGCTCAGACTGGTGACGCCGACCTTCACTCCGCGACGGGACAGATGGTGCTGCACGCGCTGCAGCGGCAGTCCCCGGGCGGCTATCGCGGCGCGCAGAGCGACGTGGAAGGGGCCGCCTCGCAGGGCCGTGTTCAGTTCCACGGTGGCGAGGGCAGGGATGTCCGCGTGCTGAGTGGCGTGCGGCATGCAGGGGCCTTTCTCTGGTGTTCACAACGGCTGGTCGGACCGTTCGCGTGACTGCTCGGGGCCACCCCGTCGGCGTGGCAGCGTCTTCACATCCGTATGCCGTCGTTCAAGGCCCCGAGTTCCCCCGCATTGAAGCGTGTTGACCAAGTCCCGACAACACCTGATGCCCAAAGGGGGCAGGTCTGGCCGAGTCCTGATGCCGTGGTGCGCAGAGCTGCCTCAAGTCCCCTTACCTGCGGTGGGGTTGGGGGTGCGGGGTCGCCGAGAGCGATGCGGCACCTACGCCCTGATGTGACCCGTGCGACAGCGCGTGCGGCGGCGAGGTGGCGTGGCAGGGAGGTGCCCGGCGGTATGGGGGTCAGCCCGGTGTCAGCCCGCGGTGTCAGTCCGCTCACACTCGTGCCCGCACCACCGGCTCCTGGGCCGACACACGCCGTCGCGGCATCCTGGGAGCCCTGTTCCCGGAGCCGGCTCCGCCGACGGCCCGCTCCACCAGTGGACCCACCCGCCCCTTCCGCCCCCGGACCCCGGACCTTCCGCCCCCGACCCCGGACCTTCCTCACAGCCCCTGCGCCCGCTGTCCGCAGCCCGTTTCCCGCTGCCCCCTCCCCGCCGGCCCACAGACTCCGTGCCGACCCCCAGCGGAGTCCCGCTCCGAAGCCGCCGCCCTCCACCTGCCCCCGGCCCCCGCCACTCCCACCCGCCCCCTGCCCTGGCTCCGCCCCCCGCTCGCCCCGCCGCGGCGCCCCCTGCGTCGGTTGTCCACAGGCTCGTCGGAGTGTCAGCCCTCGCCAGTAGGGTGTGAGACATGGCCGACCCCTCCAGCTACCGCCCCAAGCCGGGACAGATCCCCGACTCTCCCGGGGTGTACAGGTTCCGTGACGAGCACCGCCGGGTGATCTACGTCGGGAAGGCGAAGAGCCTGCGCCAGCGCCTGGCCAACTACTTCCAGGACCTGTCGGGCCTCCACCCCCGCACCCGCTCGATGGTCACCACGGCCGCGTCCGTGGAGTGGACGGTGGTGTCCACGGAGGTCGAGGCGCTCCAGCTGGAGTACTCCTGGATCAAGGAGTACGACCCCCGGTTCAACGTCAAGTACCGCGACGACAAGAGCTACCCGTATCTCGCGGTGACGATGAACGAGGAGTTCCCTCGGGTGCAGGTGATGCGCGGTCACAAGAAGAAGGGCGTCAGGTACTTCGGTCCGTACGCACACGCGTGGGCGATCCGCGACACCGTCGACCTCCTGCTGCGCGTCTTTCCCGTGCGTACCTGCTCGGCGGGCGTCTTCAAGAACGCCCGCCGCACCGGCCGCCCCTGCCTGCTCGGCTACATCGGCAAGTGCTCCGCCCCCTGCGTGGACCGTGTCTCCGCCGAGGAGCACCGTGAACTGGCCGATGAGTTCTGCGACTTCATGACCGGCCGTACGGGCACCTATCTGCGCCGCCTGGAGACGCAGATGATGGAGGCGGCCGAGGAGATGGAGTACGAGCGGGCGGCCCGTCTGCGCGACGACATCGAGGCGCTGAAGAAGGCCATGGAGAAGAACGCGGTCGTGCTCGCCGACGCGACCGACGCCGATCTGATCGCGGTCGCGGAGGACGAGCTCGAGGCGGCCGTGCAGATCTTCCACGTCCGGGGCGGCCGGGTGCGCGGTCAGCGCGGCTGGGTCACGGACAAGGTCGAGGAGATCACCACCGGCGCCCTCGTCGAGCACGCCCTCCAGCAGCTGTACGGCGAGGAGACCGGTGACGCCGTGCCCAAGGAGGTCCTCGTCCCGGCGCTGCCCGACCCGCTGGAGCCCGTGCAGGAATGGCTCTCGGGCCGCCGCGGCGCCAACGTCTCGCTGCGCATCCCGCAGCGCGGCGACAAGCGCGCCCTCATGGAGACCGTCGAGCGCAACGCGCAGCAGGCACTCGTCCTGCACAAGACCAAGCGCGCCTCGGACCTGACCACGCGCTCGCGTGCCCTGGAGGAGATCGCCGACGCCCTCGACCTGGACAGCGCCCCGCTCAGGATCGAGTGCTACGACATCTCGCACCTCCAGGGCGACGACGTGGTGGCGTCCATGGTCGTCTTCGAGGACGGGCTGCAGCGCAAGAGCGAGTACCGCCGCTTCCAGATCAAGGGCTTCGAGGGCCAGGACGACGTCCGCTCCATGCACGAGGTGATCACCCGCCGCTTCAAGCGCTACCTCGCCGAGAAGGAGCGGACCGGCGAGTGGACCGACGGCGAGAACCCCGTCACCTACTCCGCGTCCGGTGCCGTCACCGACACCGATGCCCCGTCCGGCGCCCCCACCGATGCCACCTCGGCCCCCGCCCCCGCCGGTTCCTCCACCACCCCGTCCGACCCCCTCACCGACACCACCTCCGCCCCTCTGGCGGACAGCCTCAAGGACGACGAAGGCCGGCCCAGGCGTTTCGCCTACCCGCCGCAGCTCGTCGTCGTCGACGGGGGGCAGCCGCAGGTCGCCGCTGCCCAGCGGGCACTGGACGAGCTCGGGATCGACGACATCGCCGTCTGCGGCCTCGCCAAGCGCCTGGAGGAGGTCTGGCTGCCCGGTGAGGACGACCCGGTCGTGCTGCCCCGTACCAGCGAGGGCCTCTATCTGCTGCAGCGCGTCCGTGATGAGGCGCACCGCTTCGCGATCACCTACCAGCGCACCAAGCGGGCCAAGCGTTTCCGGTCGAGTCCGCTGGACGATGTCCCGGGTCTCGGTGAGACCCGCAAACAGGCGTTGATCAAGCACTTCGGTTCGGTGAAGAAGCTGCGATCCGCGACAATCGAGGAGATCTGTGAGGTTCCGGGCATAGGCCGCAAGACGGCCGAGACCATTGCCGCGGCCTTCGCCCGGGCGGCCCCGGCCGCGCCCGCCGTCAACACGGCGACTGGAGAGATCATGGAGGACGAGGACTCCGATACGACGGCGGAGATCTCGGGGGAGCCCGTGTCCGCGGGCGCCCTGGACGAACGACGGGGGCAGGAGAGATGAGCGAGCACGACACACGACCCACGGCCGAGCGAGATCGCGGCGCCCAGGAATCCCACAAGGAGACCAAGGGGGCCGGCGAGGATCTCACCCGGCAGGACGCACGCCAGGACAACGGAGCACAGGTGAGTACGGCCAACGATCAAGCCGGGGTCCCCGAGGCGGCCATCCCCGAGCTGGTGATCATCTCGGGCATGTCGGGGGCGGGGCGCTCGACGGCGGCCAAGTGTCTGGAGGACCTCGGCTGGTTCGTCGTCGACAACCTCCCGCCCGCGCTGATCCCCACCATGGTGGAGCTGGGCGCCCGCTCCCAGGGCAACGTGGCGCGGATCGCCGTGGTCGTCGACGTCCGCGGCCGACGCTTCTTCGACAACCTCCGCGACTCCCTCTCCGACCTCGACACCAGGGGCGTGACGCGCCGGATCGTCTTCCTGGAGTCCTCCGACGACGCCCTGGTGCGTCGCTTCGAGTCGGTGCGCCGTCCGCACCCGCTCCAGGGCGACGGCCGCATCGTCGACGGCATCGCCGCCGAGCGTCAGCTGCTGCGCGAGCTGCGCGGCGACGCCGACCTGGTGATCGACACCTCCAGCCTGAACGTGCACGAGCTGCGGGCCAAGATGGACGCCCAGTTCGCCGGCGAGGAGGAGCCGGAGCTGAGGGCCACGGTCATGTCCTTCGGGTTCAAGTACGGCCTCCCGGTCGACGCGGACCTGGTCGTGGACATGCGCTTCCTGCCCAACCCGCACTGGGTTCCGGAGCTGCGCCCCTTCACCGGCCTCAACGAGGAGGTGTCGGCGTACGTCTTCAACCAGCCCGGCGCGAAGGAGTTCATCGACCGCTACTCCGAACTGCTCCAGCTGATCGCGGCCGGATACCGCCGCGAGGGCAAGCGGTACGTGACGATCGCGGTCGGCTGCACCGGCGGCAAGCACCGCTCGGTCGCCACATCGGAGAAGCTCGCGGCGCGCCTTGCCTCCCAGGGCGTGGAGACGGTGGTCGTGCACCGGGACATGGGACGCGAATGACGGGACGTACTCCGCGGCTGAGCAGGCTGCGCCGCGCGATGCCGGAGTCACGCGCAGGCCGACCCGTCGAGACCCGTGGCGGCAGACCGCGGCGCCGGGGCACTCAACCCAAGGTCGTCGCCCTGGGCGGCGGGATGGGCCTTTCCGCCTCGCTCGCCGCGTTGCGCCGGATCACCGGCGACCTCACCGCCGTCGTCACCGTGGCCGACGACGGCGGCTCCAGCGGGCGCCTGCGCGACGAGCTGGGTGTGCTGCCGCCCGGCGACCTGCGCAAGGCGCTGGCCGCGCTGTGCGGGGACGACGACTGGGGCCAGACCTGGTCCAGGGTCATCCAGCACCGCTTCCACTCCAAGGGCGACTTGCACGACCACGCCGTCGGCAACCTGCTCATCGTCGCCCTGTGGGAGCAGCTCGGCGACCATGTCCAGGCCCTCGACCTGGTCGGCAAGCTCCTCGGCGCGCACGGGCGCGTGCTGCCCATGTCGGCGGTGCCGCTGGAGCTCCAGGCCCTGGTCAAGGGCCACGACCCGGACCGGCCCGAGGACGTCGACATCGTGCGTGGCCAGGCCACCGTCGCCCTCACCCCGGGTGAGGTGCAGTCGGTGCACGTCGTACCGGTCGATCCGCCCGCCGTGCCGGAGGCCGTCGCCGCCGTCCGGGACGCGGACTGGGTGGTGCTGGGACCGGGGTCGTGGTTCTCCTCGGTCATCCCGCATCTGCTCGTCCCGGAGCTCCTGGACGCCCTCACCGAGACGAAGGCGCGCCGAGTACTCTCGCTGAACCTCGCCCCGCAGCCGGGAGAAACCGAAGGCTTCTCCCCGCAGCGTCATTTGGAGGTTTTGGGACGACACGCCCCTAAACTCGCCCTGGACGTGGTGCTGGCCGACGAGGCCGCCGTGCCGGACCGGGATGTGCTCACCGAGGCCGCCAAGCGGCTCGGTGCCGCGGTCGAGCTGGCCCCGGTGGCCCGGACGGACGGGACGCCCCGGCACGACCCGGAGCTGCTCGCCGCCGCGTACGACCGTATTTTTCGGATGCATGGAAGGATCGGCCCATGGCGATGACGGCAGCGGTGAAGGATGAGATCTCCCGGCTTCCCGTCACCCGGACCTGCTGCAGAAAGGCGGAGGTCTCCGCCATTCTGCGGTTCGCCGGCGGCCTCCACCTGGTGAGCGGTCGGATCGTGATCGAGGCGGAGCTGGACACCGCGATGGCGGCACGCCGGCTCAAGCGGGACATTCTGGAGATCTTCGGCCACAGCTCCGAACTGATCGTCATGGCGCCCGGTGGTCTGCGCCGCGGATCGCGCTATGTCGTGCGTGTGGTGGCGGGCGGGGACCAGCTGGCCCGCCAGACCGGCCTGGTCGACGGGCGCGGCCGCCCGATCCGCGGCCTGCCCCCGCAGGTGGTCTCCGGGGCCACCTGCGACGCCGAGGCCGCCTGGCGGGGCGCCTTCCTCGCGCACGGCTCGCTCACCGAGCCCGGCCGCTCCTCCTCCCTGGAGGTGACCTGCCCGGGCCCCGAGGCCGCGCTCGCCCTGGTCGGCGCCGCCCGTCGGCTGTCCATCGCCGCCAAGGCCCGCGAGGTGCGCGGCGTGGACCGCGTGGTCGTCCGTGACGGCGACGCCATCGGTGCCCTCCTGACCCGCCTCGGCGCGCACGAGTCCGTGCTGGCCTGGGAGGAGCGCCGGATGCGCCGCGAGGTGCGGGCCACGGCGAACCGCCTCGCCAACTTCGACGACGCCAACCTGCGCCGCTCCGCCCGCGCGGCCGTCGCCGCCGGCGCCCGTGTCCAGCGGGCCCTGGAGATCCTCGGCGAGGAGGTACCCGAGCACCTCGCCGCCGCCGGCCGTCTGCGCATGGAGCACAAGCAGGCGTCCCTGGAGGAGCTGGGCGCGCTCGCCGACCCGCCGCTGACCAAGGACGCGGTGGCCGGCCGTATCCGCCGGCTGCTCGCCATGGCCGACAAGCGGGCCCAGGACCTCGGCATCCCGGGCACGGAGGCCAATCTCAGCGAGGAGCTGGCGGACAACCTCGCGGGATGAGGTGAGGATTCGTCAGCAGACCGGTGCCGATGTCCGCTTGGGGCATCGGCACCGGTATTTGTCGCTTCTGCGCGACTCTTGACGCGTGCCCCGATGTGGCATGAGCCTGTCAGTCATTCGCCGCTGTGGCGAATCACTGCTAGGGGGGTTCATGAGACCCAGAGCGAGATCGATCCTCGCTGCCGGTGCGCTCCTGATAGGTGGAGCGAGTATCGCACCCATAGCCCAGGCACAACCGGGAAGTTCACCAGAAACCGACCCGAGTGAAGTGAAGGTCTTCCGCGCCGAAGTCACCAAGAAGCAGGTACCCCTGCTGCTGGCGGCCGGCCAGGACGGCCACGAACTCAGTGAGCGGGCGCCCGAGAAGGGCAAGGCCACCGTCGAGGTCTACCTCACCGACGACCAGGCCGCGAAGCTCGGGAAACAGGGCGTCAAGCTTACCGAGCACACCCTCTCCGCCCGGGCCGAGGCCCGTACGGAGAAGGCCGCCGAGGGCGTGTACCGCCCGTACAGCGGCAGTGGGGGGCTCAAGGAGGAGATCGTCCGGACCGGGCAGGAGAACCCCGGCCTCACCAAGGTCGTCTCCATCGGCAGGACCGTGGGCGGCCAGGACATCCTGGCGCTCAAGCTCTCCAAGAACGCCAAGAGGACGAAGGACGGCTCCAAGCCCTCCGTCCTCTACATGTCCAACCAGCACGCGCGCGAGTGGATCACGCCGGAGATGACCCGGCGCCTGATGCACCACTACCTGGACAACTACAAGACGGACAAGCGGGTCAAGAAGATCGTCGACTCGACCGAGCTGTGGTTCGTCCTCTCGGCCAACCCCGACGGCTACGACCACACCTTCAAGGACCCCGCCAACCGTCTGTGGCGAAAGAACCTGCGGGACAACAACGGCGACGGCGCGATCGGCGTCGGCGACGGCGTGGACCTCAACCGCAACTTCTCCTACAAGTGGGGTTACGACGACGAGGGTTCGTCCCCCAGCCCCACCAGCGACACCTACCGCGGCACGTCCCCCGGCTCCGAGCCCGAGACCAAGGCGCTGGACGCGTTCCAGAAGCGCATCGGTTTCACCTACGGCATCAACTACCACTCCGCCGCCGAACTCCTGCTCTACGGCGTCGGCTGGCAGGTGGCCACCAAGACCCCCGACGACGTCCTCTACGAAGCGCTCGCCGGCACCCCGGAGAACTCCGCGATCCCCGGCTACCATCCGCAGGTCTCCTCGGAGCTGTACACGACCAACGGCGAGGCGGACGGCCACGCCTCGAACGTCAACGGCATCGCGATGTTCACACCCGAGATGTCGACCTGCCGGACCGCGTCGAACATCGACCCGAACGACCAGTGGAACGCCGGGGACTGCCAGTCGGTGTTCAACTTCCCGGACGACGAGAAGCTGATCCAGCAGGAGTTCGCCAAGAACGTGCCGTTCGCGCTCTCCGTCGCCGAGAGCGCCGAGCGCCCGGACCGGCCCGCCTCCTCGATCGGTGTGCGGGCCGCCGACTTCACCCCGGCGCCGTTCACCACCTCGTACTCCCGCGGCGCCGACCAGGAGGTCTCCGTCGTCGCCCGCAAGTCCCTGCGCGACAAGGAGCTCAAGTACCGCGTCAACGGCGGCCGTACGCACGACATGCGGCTGCGGCCCTGGAAGGGCGGCGAAACCTACGGCGGTGAGGACAACCTCTACTTCGACGAGTACCGCGCCAAGGTCGCCGACGGGGACCGGGGCGACCAGGTCGAGGTGTGGTTCACCGGCGAGACCAGAAGCGGGAAGAAGGTCTCCAGCGAGCACTTCACCTACACGGTCGCCGAACGGCCGCGCGCGGATGTCCTCGTGGTCGCGGAGGAAGGCGCCGGCGCCCCGCACGCGCAGAGTTACGTCGACGCGCTCAAGGCCAACGGCCGCCGGGCGATCGTCTGGGACGTCGCCGCGAAGGGCGCGCCCGACGCGCTCGGCGTCCTGGGCCACTTCGACACCGTCCTCCACTACACGGGCGCGAACGTGCCCGGCAACGCCACCCAACTCCAGCTGCGCGCCCACCTCAACGAGGGCGGACGGCTGATCGAGGCGGGCGAGCAGGCAGGCGGCGCCGTCGACCTCGGCGGCGGCAACCTGTCGGACGACTTCAGCCAGTACTACCTGGGCGCCTACTCCCGTACGTCGGTCCCCGGCGCCACCGGCTTCACCGGATCCGGCGAGCTCGGCGGCACCACCGGGGCGCTCGGCGACGCCACCGGCAACCCGCTCGACAAGGCCGGGACCTACAGCGTCACCTCGGACGAGCTGCCCGCCGACACCTTCCCGCAGTTCGCGAGCGCCGGGGCGGGTCAGTTCGCCGGGACCGTCAACCCGTACGGGCCGTACGCCGGTTCGTACATGGCGGCGGCCGTGCACACCGACGACGCCTACAAGAGGCTCACCCGCACCGTCGACCTCACCGGGGTGACCGCGGCGCAGCAGCCCAAGCTGCGCACCCAGCTCCAGTGGGACGTCGAGCCCGGCTACGACAACGTCCTGATCGAGGCCCACACCACCGGGGCCGACGACTGGACCACGCTCCCCGAGCTCGGCGGCGCCACCAGCGACGCCGTGCCCGCGGACTGCGAGGCCGGGTTCTATGTGGGTGAGCACCCCTGGCTGCGGCACTACCTCACCGTGTCGCCCGGCGGCTGCACCGCGTCCGGCACCAGCGGCGCGTGGCACGCCCTGACCGGCGCCTCCGGCGGCTGGAAGCAGGTCGAGTTCGACCTGAGCGCCTACGCCGGCAAGTCGGTCGAGATCTCGGTCAGCTATGTCACCGACCCGGCGTTCGGCGGTCACGGCGTCCTCGCCGACGAGACCTCGCTCGTCGTCGGCGGCACGGCGACCGGTACCGAGGGCTTCGAGACGTCGCTCGGTGCCTGGAGCGTGACCGGACCCCCCGCGGGCAGCCCGGCCGTCCTCAAGGACTGGGCACGCACCGGGGAGCTGTTCCGGACCTATGGAGCGGTCACCACCAAGGACACCGTGCTGCTGGGCTTCGGTCTGGAGCACCTCGCCTCGGCGGCCGACCGCAAGGCGCTCATCAGAAAGGCCCTCGACTCACTTGACGACTGATACGTCGGGTCAACCGCGCACCACACGCAGTGACCAAATCGAGTGATCCCACCTTCCGAGGGAGGCGGTCCGTACCCCTACTGGCGGGTACGGACCGCCGTGCCGTGTATGAGGCATCTGCATGTCACCACGGCGGCTTCAGAGAGGTAGGGTCGTAGGCGGTCGGGGACATCCCAAACAGAGCTCGCCGGCACCGCATGGCCGGCGTACCAACGAGGAGATCGGTTCGTGACGATCCGCGTAGGCATCAACGGCTTCGGTCGTATCGGTCGCAATTACTTCCGCGCGCTGCTGGAGCAGGGTGCTGACATCGAGATCGTGGCTGTCAACGACCTGGGTGACACTGCGACCACCGCTCACCTGCTGAAGTACGACACCATCCTGGGTCGCCTCAAGCAGGAGGTCACCCACACCGCCGACACGATCACCGTCGACGGCCACACCATCAAGGTGCTTTCCGAGCGCAACCCCGCCGACATCCCGTGGGGCGAGCTGGGCGTCGACATCGTCATCGAGTCGACCGGCATCTTCACGAAGAAGGCCGACGCCGAGAAGCACATCGCCGGCGGCGCCAAGAAGGTCCTCATCTCGGCTCCGGCCTCCGGTGAGGACATCACCATCGTGATGGGCGTCAACAACGACAAGTACGACCCGGCGAACCACCACGTCATCTCGAACGCCTCCTGCACCACCAACTGCGTGGCGCCGATGGCCAAGGTCCTGGACGAGAACTTCGGCATCGTCAAGGGCCTGATGACGACGGTGCACGCGTACACCAACGACCAGCGCATCCTGGACTTCCCGCACAAGGACCTGCGCCGCGCCCGCGCCGCCGCCGAGAACATCATCCCGACCACCACGGGTGCCGCCAAGGCCACCGCGCTGGTCCTCCCGCAGCTCAAGGGCAAGCTGGACGGCATCGCGATGCGCGTCCCGGTCCCGACCGGCTCGGTCACCGACCTCGTCCTGGAGCTCGGCCGCGAGGTCACCAAGGAAGAGATCAACGCCGCCTTCCAGAAGGCCGCCGAGGGCGAGCTGAAGGGCATCCTCGAGTACACCGAGGACCCGATCGTCTCCTCCGACATCGTCAACGCCCCGGCGTCCTGCACCTTCGACTCCTCCCTGACCATGGTCCAGGAGGGCAAGAACGTGAAGGTCATCGGCTGGTACGACAACGAGTGGGGCTACTCCAACCGCCTCGTGGACCTCACGGTCTTCGTCGGCAACCAGCTCTGATATATCCAGAGCAGGCGCATTGATGTGAGTCAGGGCTCGGGTGGCGCAGGGACGCGCCACCCGAGCCCTGACGCACGTGCAGATCAGCCCTGTTGGATCACGAGCGCTTCCGAGCGATCGCGAGAGATCACGAGCCCTTCTCAGGAGTCCCCTTCATGAAGACGATCGACGAACTTCTCTCCGAAGGCGTCGCAGGCAAGCGGGTCTTCGTCCGCGCCGACCTGAACGTGCCGCTGGCCGGCACCACGATCACCGACGACGGCCGCATCCGGGCGGTCCTGCCGACCGTCAAGGCGCTGGCCGACGCAGGGGCCCGCGTGGTCGTCGCCTCGCACCTGGGCCGCCCCAAGGGCGCCCCGGACCCCGCCTTCTCCCTCGCCTCGGCCGCCGCGCGCCTCGGCGAGCTCCTCGGCGCCGAGGTCCGGTTCGCCACGGACACGGTCGGCGAGTCCGCCCGGTCCGTGGTCGCCGGCCTCGCCGACGGCCAGGTCGCGGTCGTCGAGAACCTGCGCTTCAACGCCGGTGAGACCAGCAAGGACGACGCCGAGCGCGGCGCCTTCGCCGACCAGCTCGCGGCCCTCGCGGACGTCTACGTCGGTGACGGGTTCGGCGCGGTGCACCGTAAGCACGCCTCGGTGTACGACCTTCCGGGCAAGCTTCCGCACTACGCCGGCCACCTCATCGCCACCGAGGTCGCCGTCCTCAGGAAGCTCACCGAGGACCTCAAGCGTCCGTACGTCGTTGCGCTCGGCGGCGCCAAGGTCTCCGACAAGCTCGCCGTCATCGACCAGCTGCTCGGCAAGGCCGACCGCCTCCTCATCGGCGGCGGCATGGCCTACACCTTCCTCAAGGCCAAGGGTTACGAGGTCGGCATCTCCCTCCTCCAGGAGGACCAGATCCCGACCGTCACCGAGTACCTGGAGCGGGCCGAGAAGAACGGCGTCGAGATCGTCCTGCCGGTCGACGTCCTGGTCGCCACCGAGTTCCCGGACCTGAAGACCAAGGCGCCGGCCAACCCCACGACCGTCGCCGCGGACGCCATCCCCGCCGACCAGGAGGGTCTGGACATCGGTCCGGAAACCCGCAAGCTGTACGCCTCGAAGCTCGCCGACGCTGCCACCGTCTTCTGGAACGGCCCCATGGGCGTCTTCGAGCACCCCGACTACGCCGAGGGCACCAAGGCGGTCGCCCAGGCCCTCGTCGAAGCCAAGGGCTTCACCGTGGTCGGCGGCGGCGACTCCGCCGCGGCCGTCCGCACCCTGGGCTTCGACGAGACGGCATTCGGCCACATCTCGACCGGAGGCGGCGCCTCCCTCGAATACCTCGAGGGCAAGACGCTCCCCGGCCTCGCCGCACTGGAGGACTGACTCTTTATGAGCACGCGCACGCCGCTGATGGCGGGCAACTGGAAGATGAACCTCAACCACCTCGAGGCCATCGCGCACGTCCAGAAGCTCGCCTTCGCCCTCGCGGACAAGGACTACGAGGCCGTCGAGGTCGCCGTCCTGCCGCCCTTCACCGACCTGCGCTCCGTGCAGACCCTGGTCGACGGCGACAAGCTGAAGATCAAGTACGGCGCCCAGGACATCTCGGCCCAGGACTCCGGCGCCTACACCGGCGAGATCTCCGGTCCGATGCTGGCCAAGCTGAAGTGCACGTACGTGGCGATCGGTCACTCCGAGCGCCGCCAGTACCACGCCGAGACCGACGAGATCGTCAACGCCAAGGTCAAGGCCGCCTACAAGCACGGCCTCACCCCGATCATGTGCGTCGGCGAGGAGCTGGACGTCCGCGAGGCCGGCAACGCCGTCCCGCACACGCTCGCCCAGGTCGAGGGCGGTCTCAAGGACCTCCCGGCCGAGCAGGCCGAGACCATCGTGATCGCCTACGAGCCCGTCTGGGCCATCGGCACCGGCAAGGTCTGCGGCGCCGAGGACGCCCAGGAGGTCTGCGCCGCCATCCGCGGCAAGATCGCCGAGCTGTACTCGCAGGAGCTGGCCGACAAGGTCCGCATCCAGTACGGCGGCTCCGTGAAGTCGGGCAATGTCGCCGAGATCATGGCGCAGGCCGACATCGACGGCGCTCTGGTCGGCGGCGCCTCGCTGGACGCGGACGAGTTCGTCAAGATCGTGCGCTTCCGCGACCAGTGAGTATGCGGTAGCGGCGATCCGTCGTACCCTTGCGGGGGCGCAGCCCTGGTGCTGTGCCCCCGTCGTCCATCCGAGTCCGAGAGAGTTGGTCCAGCCGTGGTTTTGGGGTTCTCGATCGCCCTGATCGTCTTCAGCGGGTTGCTGATGCTGCTGGTGCTGATGCACAAGGGGAAGGGCGGCGGCCTCTCCGACATGTTCGGTGGTGGCATGCAGTCGTCCGTCGGTGGTTCCTCCGTCGCCGAGCGCAACCTCGACCGGATCACCGTTGTGGTCGGTTTGCTGTGGTTCGCGTGCATTGTCGTACTCGGCATCATGATGAAGGTGAACAACTGACCAGCACGCACATTCCGCACGTAAGGCCCCATGTTTCGGTACGCGCCGTTGAGCGCGGCCTATCATGGGGCTTGCGTCTTGGTGTGAGGGTTCTGTAACTCCAATCACTGGACGCGCGTTGGGCCTTACGTAGACTGAGGCGCTCGCAGCGAAGCGGAACGCCGACTCGCTTCGCGGCACCATCACGCAGGGAGTTACGACCGTGGCAAGTGGCAACGCGATCCGAGGAAGCCGGGTCGGGGCGGGGCCGATGGGCGAGGCCGAGCGCGGCGAGTCCGCACCGCGTCTGCGCATCTCCTTCTGGTGCTCCAACGGGCACGAGACGCAGCCCAGCTTCGCCAGCGACGCGCAGGTTCCCGACACCTGGGACTGCCCGCGCTGCGGCTTCCCCGCCGGACAGGACCGGGACAACCCGCCGGACCCGCCGCGCACCGAGCCCTACAAGACGCACCTGGCGTATGTACGGGAGCGTCGCAGCGACGCGGACGGCGAGGCGATCCTCGCCGAGGCGCTCGCCAAACTGCGGGGCGAAATCTAGGAATTGAGGTCCGGCCGGGCACCCACAGGTGCCCGGCCGGATCCGTACGCACGAACGTGTGCCGCGGGCGATGCCGCGCGGCCACGCTGCCGTGCGACTTCGGCATGGGCGCCCTCGCCTCCGCCTTCCGTATCGCCGCCTCCTGCCGTTCGCCCTGGCCGTCACCTCGTTGATACCTGCGAGCAAGACCGACGTACCTGTTGTTGCATCGGACGACGACGCGACGACGACTCACGTCACCCGCTGATCAACTAGGTTGGAACAGCAGCATCAGGCACGAAAGAAGGCTGAAGTCGGACATGAACGCAGACGGCCGTACCAGGCTCAACCGGACGCCCCAGTGGACCGCGCTGGCCGAGCATCGCGAGGAGTTGGGCGAGGTCCGGATGCGCGAGCTGTTCGCCGCCGATCCCGAGCGCGGCGCCAGGTACACGCTGGACGTCGGTGACCTGCACATCGACTACTCCAAGCACCTGGTCACCGACGAGACCCTGCGGCTGCTGCGCGAGCTCGCCGCCGCCACCGGCGTCTTCGGGCTCCGGGACGCCATGTTCCGCGGCGAGAAGATCAACACCACCGAGAACCGCGCCGTCCTGCACACCGCGCTGCGCGCACGGCGTGACGCGGTGGTCGAGGTCGACGGGGAGAACGTCGTCCCGGGCGTCCACGCCGTTCTCGACAAGATGGCCGACTTCGCCGAGCGGGTCCGCTCGGGCGCCTGGACCGGCCACACCGGCAAGCGCATCCGGAACGTCGTCAACATCGGCATCGGCGGCTCCGACCTCGGCCCCGCGATGGCGTACGAGGTGCTGCGCAGCTACACCGACCGCGATCTCACGGTCGGGTTCGTCTCGAACGTCGACGGCGCCGACCTGCACGAGGCCACCCGCGACCTGGACGCGGCCGAGACGCTGTTCGTCGTCGCCTCGAAGACCTTCACCACCATCGAGACGATCACCAACGCCACCTCGGCCCGCAACTGGCTGCTGGGCGAGCTGAAGGCGGGCCCGGAGGCCGTCGCCAAGCACTTCGTCGCGCTGTCGACGAACGGCGAGAAGGTCGCCGACTTCGGCATCGACCCGGCGAACATGTTCGAGTTCTGGGACTGGGTCGGCGGGCGGTACTCGTACGACTCGGCGATCGGGCTGTCGCTGATGATCGCCATCGGCCCGGACCGCTTCCGGGAGATGCTCGACGGCTTCCGGACCGTCGACGAGCACTTCCGCACCGCGCCCGCCGAGTCCAATGTGCCGCTGCTGCTGGGCCTGTTGGGCATCTGGTACGGCAATTTCCACGACGCCCAGTCGCATGCGGTGCTGCCGTACAGCCACTACTTGTCGAAGTTCACGGCGTACCTCCAGCAGCTGGACATGGAGTCCAACGGCAAGTACGTCGGCAGGGACGGTCAGGAGGTCGACTGGCAGACCGGGCCGGTCGTGTGGGGCACGCCGGGTACCAATGGGCAGCACGCGTATTACCAGCTGATCCATCAGGGCACCAAGCTGATCCCGGCGGACTTCATCGGTTTCGCCGAGCCGGTCGCCGAGATGAGCGAGGAACTCAAGGCGCAGCACGATCTGTTGATGGCGAACTTCTTCGCGCAGACGCAGGCGCTGGCGTTCGGCAAGACGCCCGAGGAGGTGCGGGCCGAGGGGGTGCCCGCGGAGCTGGTCGCCCACAAGACGTTCAAGGGCAACCACCCCACGACCACGATCCTCGCGCGTGAGCTGACCCCGTCCGTGCTGGGCCAGCTGATCGCGCTGTACGAGCACAAGGTGTTCGTGCAGGGCGCGGTGTGGAACATCGACTCCTTCGACCAGTGGGGCGTGGAGCTCGGCAAGGTCCTCGCCAAGCGCGTCGAGCCGGCACTGACCGAGGGCGCCGAGGTGCCGGGGCTGGACGGGTCGACAAAGGCACTCGTCGCCAAGTACCGGGAGCTGCGCGGCCGGCAGTGACCGCGGCCGGCAGTGAGCGCGGTGTCGGACTCCCGGTGTCGGACTCCCGGTGAGTCGGGCACCCGGTGAGTCGGACGCCGGGTCGGTCAGGTCACCGCGCTCAAGGTGTCCGCGAGGCGGTGGCGGGCCGCGCGGGAGGCCGGGACGGCGGCGAGGGCCGCCGCGCCGAGGACCGCGGCGGCGGCGAACAGGAACAGGTACGCGACCGGCGGCCCCTGGGCGATCCCGGCGCCGATGCCGCTCGATCTGCCCTGGGCGTCGATCAGCCAGTTCGCGAGCGGGGCGCCCAGTGCCGTGCCGATGACGACCGCGGCCAGGGCCGTGCACGCCGTGGAGGTGACGGTGATCCCGGTGATCTGCCGCGGGGACAGGCCGATCGCCTTGAGGGCCAGCAGATCGCGCTCGCTCTCACGGACGGTGCCGCCGATCGCCGTCAGAAGTTCGATGAGCCCGATGAGGGCCAGGACGGCGATCAGGCCGACGACGACCGCGCGCAGGGCGGTCAGGCCCTCGGCCGGATTCGGCGCGGTGTTCACATCCAGGTGACCCTGCCCCGCCTCGGTCAGTCTCCCGGCGACCCGGGCCGGGTCCGCACCCGGTTCGAGCCGCAGCTCGTAGAGGGTGGGGCCGAGGTCCGGGTCGTTCTCGCGGAGGGTGTCCAGGGAGGTGGAGATGACCCGGCCCGCGTTCTCCGGCTCGATGCTGCGGCCGACGATGTGCAGGATCTGCGGCTGGTCGCCGACCGTCATCCGCACCCAGTCGCCGACCCGCACGTCCAGCAGATCCAGCAGCCCCTGCCCGGCCACCGCCTCGTCCGGCCCCTCGGCGGGGCGGCCCTCCGCCAGGGCGTACGGGTAGGGGTCCTGGCTGGTGCCGAGGCCGCGCAAGGCGATCGTCGCCGTCTGGCCCGGGACCAGGGCGGCGACCTCGACGCCCGGGTAGGCGGCGGCCACCTCCGGGTCGCGTTCCAGCACCGCCCGGGCGTCCCGGTCGGGCATGGCGGGGTCGGCGTGGGCGGTCAGGGCGGTCGGCCGGCCGATCTGCTCGGGCCTGCTGTCGAAACGGTCGATGGTCGTCCACGCGCTCAGCGCGACCACGATCAGCAGCAGCGGCAGCGTGAGCCGGGCGACCGTGGCGAGCGACCTGGGGCGACGGGTGAACGCCCGATGCCAGCCCAGCACCAGCGCGGGCGGCAGCCGCAGCCCGAGTGCCCGCCGGGCCACCTCCGACAGCCGGCCACCGAGCCGGGCCGCCGGACGCGGTAGCGGTACCGGCGGTACACGTCCCGCCCGCCAGGCGGCGAGCCCCGTGGTCGCGCCGATGAACAGCACCGCCCCCACCGGCACCACGAACAACGCCAGGGTGTGCCCGGGCAGCCCCTGCCACACCCCGACCGCGTCCCCGAGCCGCCCAGGGATCCGGCTGCCGAGGGCCTGGAGGAGGGCCGCCGCGGCCACACCGCCCAGCAACGCGTAGGCGAGATGCTGCACCAGGAAGACGCGCACCACCTGACCCGGAGTGAACCCGATCGCCTTCAGCACCGAGATGTCCCGCAGATGGCCGCGGATCCGGGTGCCGATCGCGCCGTGCACCGCGAGCCCGGCGGCGGCCAGCGCCCCCAGTCCGAACAGCCCCAGCACCTGCCCGAGCAGCCGGTTGTCGCCCTGTGCCTCGGCACGCGCCTGCTTCCAGGTGGCGACCTCGTCGACGGCGCCGGCGCCCAGCACGGTCACGGCGCGCTGGACGGCGTAGTCCGTGTCCTCGGGGTCCGACAGACGCAGCCCGATGACCTGGCCGCCCGGGTCGCGCACCGCCGACGGCAGCGCCCAGACGAGCCCGGGCTGCTCGCCGGGACGGTAGCGGCGCTCGGCGCTGTCGGCGGTGCCGAGGACGGTCACGGTCCGGCCGGTGCCGGGCAGGGTCAGGGTCTCGCCGGGCGCGGTCAGCAGGGCACGGGCCAGCCGCGTCTCCAGGACGACGCCGTCGCGGTTCGCGGGGTCCAGCCAGTGCCCGGAGGTGAGGAGTGGGCGGCCGACGGCGGGGAGGTCGGGGGTGCCGCGCAGTTCGACGGAGGCACGGGTCCCCTGGGAGGTCAGGGTGGTGGACGCGGTGGGGTAGGGGCCCGCGACGGAATCGACGCCGCCCAGCTCCGCGAGCTTCCCGGTGTCGGCCGAGGAGCCGGTGTGCAGCCACACATGCGCGCCGTGCGCCTGGGTGAAGACGCGCTGCCACGGGTTGGTGGCGTAGCCGAAGAGGGCCGTCGCCAGCAGCAGGGAGACGACGATCCCGGCCGTGGCGAGCACGAGGAACAGCGCCTCGCCGCGATGCGTGCGCAGATCGGAGTGTGCCCAGCGCAGGGTCGCTCGCACGGGCCTCAGCCCCTCGGCCCGGGAGCCGGCTCGAGGGCCGGCTCAGGAGCCGGCCCGCAAGTCGGCCCGGAAGTGGGCCCGAGGGCCGGGCAGTCGTCGTAGACCCGCATCTCAGTCCTTGAGCTCCAGCACACCCGAGATGCCGGCCCGGCGCGGCGGTGTGCCCGCGTCCAGCTCGGCGTCGTCGGCTATCCGGCCGTCGAAGAAGCTGATCACCCGGTCCGCGGCACTGGCCAGCCGGGCGTCATGGGTGACCAGCACGATGGTCTGGCCGCGCTGGTGGAAGCGGGACAGCAGCCGCATCACCTCGCGGGTGCCCTTGCTGTCCAGGCTGCCGGCGGGCTCGTCGGCCAGCAGCAGCGGCGGCCGGTTGACCAGCGCACGGGCCAGCGCGACCCGCTGCTGCTCGCCACCGGACAGCTCGCCCGGCATGCTGCGCTCCTTGCCGGTGAGCCCCAGTTCGCCCAGCAGCTCCGACCGCTCGGCACGCGCCCGCTTCGGCGGGACGCCGGCCAGCAGGGCGGGCAGCTCGACGTTGTCGGCGACGGAGAGGTCGGAGACCAGGTTGAAGAACTGGAAGACGATCCCGATGCGCTTCCTGCGCTCGACCGCCCAGCGGGCCTCGTTCCACGCGTCGGCGCACTCACCGTCCAGCCAGATGCTGCCGCCGTCGGGCCGCTGAAGCCCGCCGAGCAGATGCAGCAGGGTCGACTTGCCGGCGCCGGACGGACCGGTGACGGCCACGAACTCGCCCTGCCGGACGGAGAGATCGACCCCCCGCACGGCATGCGCCGGGGCGCCCTCGCCGTGATGCGTCTTGACCAGGCTCTCGGCCCGCAGCACCGGACTCTCGGCCGCCGGCACCGGGCCGTCCGCGCGCCGCCCAGGAGCGGAATCGTCGCTCACTCCAGCTCCTCCAGCTCTTCCTGGCACCGCTCCAGCCAGTCGAGATCGGCCTGGAGGTGCAGCATCGCGCCCTCTATCAGCAGCTGCGCGATGCGGTTGTCCCGGTTCTCGGTGGCGGCGAGCTTCGACAGTTGACGCATGGTGTTCAGATACTGGCGCCGCTGTCTGTTGATGAGGGCGACCTGGTCGGCGAGACCGGTCTGAGGGGCCAGGGCCAGTTTCATGAAGAACTCGTCCCGTACCCGCGGCTCGTCCTCGGGCTCCTCGAACCAGACGCGCAGCGCCTCACGTCCGGCTTCGGTGAGGTGGTACACCTTCTTGTTGGGCCGGCTGGACTGCGCCACGTCCTCGCCCTCGATCAGTCCCGCTTTCTCGAGGCGGCCGAGGGTCACATAGATCTGGCCGACGTTCGGCTGAGGGTACGCGGAGCCCAGCGTCTGCTCAAGGTCCTGCTTGAGCTCGTACCCGTGGGCCGGTCCACGTGCCAGCAGCGCCAGGAGGGGCAGCCGCACTCGTGCTCTCCTCCTCGCATCTGGGTAATGTGCCGCGAGGCCTAGTATCGCGCATACCTAACAGGTATACATGGCCTCTGACTCCGGGCAAAGATGCCTGGGGCCGGTGTGCAAGGAGGAACCTATGCGGTGGATCCACGCCGCTGGTAGGGGCCTTCTTGTCCTTGTCGTGATCGTGACCGGTCAGGTCGCCTCCGGCGTCGGCCCCGGCAGGGGCCTGGCGGCGGAGGGCAGGGGCCCGCTGACTCTGGCCACGGCCGGCGATCTCACCGGCTATCTCGGCTCCGTCCTGGAGGGCTGGAACCGCACCCACCCCGGCGAGAAGGTCACTCTCGTCGAGCTGCCGGACTCCGCCGACGAGACCCAGGCGCAGATGGCCACCGACCTGCGGGACGGTGACCGCAGCCGCTTCGACGTCCTCAACATCGACGTCAGCTGGACCTCGGAGTTCGCGGCGCACGGCTGGATCCGCCCCCTGGCCCGCGACCGTTTCCCGGTGGACACCTTCCTGCCGCGGGTCGTGAACACGGCGACCTACGACGGACAGCTGTACGCGGTGCCGTACGTCACCAACGCCGGTCTGCTCCTGTACCGCAAGGACATCCTCGACAAGGAGGGCGTCGACCCGCCGCGCACCTGGTCCGAGCTGGAACGGGCGGCGCGCACGATCGCGCCCGAGTACGGCCTGGACGGCTACGCGGGCCAGTTCCTGCCGTACGAGGGGCTGACCGTCAACGCCGCCGAGGCCGTCTACTCGGCGGGCGGCACGATCCTCGGCGACGAGGGCGAGCGCGTCACGGTGAACTCCACGGCGGCCCGGGAAGGGATCGGTTTTCTGGCCCGCGGGGTGCGCGAGGGCTGGATACCGAAGCAGGCGCTCACATACAAGGAGGAGGAGTCCAAGCGGGCCTTCCAGGACGGACGCCTGCTCTTCCTCCGCAACTGGCCGTACGCCTATGTCGGCGCCTCGGCGCAGGGCTCGCCGGTCGCCGGGAAGATCGGTGCCGTGCCGCTGCCGGGGCCGGACGGGCCCGGGACGAGTGTGCTGGGCGGCTCGAATCTGGCGGTCAGCAGCCATGCCCGGCACCCCGACTCGGCGGCCCGGCTGATCGCCTATCTCACCAGCGAGCGCGTCCAGCGCCAGGTCCTCACGCGCGGTGCGCTGCCGCCCGTGCGCGCCGACATCTACGAAGATCCCGAACTGGTACGGCAGTTCCCGTATCTGCCGACCCTGCGCGAGAGTGTGCGCACGGCCGCCCCGCGCCCCAAGAGCCCCCGCTACGACCAGGTGAGCCTGGTGGTCCAGGCGGTCGTGCACGACGCGATGGCCGGGCGGCAGACGCCCGCCGCGGCCGTGCGCCGACTGGCGGGAGAGCTCGATGCGGTCTCCTCGCGCTAGACGCTCGGCCGATTCCGCCCCGGTGGACTC
Source organism: Streptomyces sp. M41 (assembly GCF_043673425.1). NCBI lineage: Bacteria > Bacillati > Actinomycetota > Actinomycetes > Kitasatosporales > Streptomycetaceae > Streptomyces > Streptomyces sp. M41. The sequence goes on from NZ_JBIMKE010000023.1 coordinate 78,418, forward strand.
CTCCCTCTAGTTACTTGTTAAGTAACGCCACGGTCTCTTCTCTCGCCGTCTTGGGTGGGTAAGTACCGACATAAAGGGCAGACCGCTCGGTATCTTGCGTCCAGTTCATTGACACCCTCGCGACACGTCTACTTAACATGCATGCATAACTGCTGCCCTCTTCAGAGACAGGTCAATGGGTTGAACAGGCACCCTTGGTGGCGTGACGCGGTGATCTACCAGGTCTACGTCCGCAGCTTCCTCGACAGCACCGGTGACGGTGTCGGCGATCTCGCCGGCGTCCGGGCCGGACTGCCGTACCTGAAGAAGCTCGGCGTCGACGGGATCTGGCTGAGCCCCTTCTATCCCTCGCCCCAGCACGACCACGGCTACGACGTGGCCGACTACTGCGACGTCGACCCGGTCTTCGGCGACCTCGCCGAGTTCGACCTGCTGGTGGCCGCCGCCCGGCGGCTCGGCATCAAGGTGCTGCTCGACATCGTCCCCAACCACTGCTCCAGCGAGCACCCGTGGTTCGAGGAGGCGCTGACCTCCGAGCCGGGCAGCGCCGCCCGCGCCCGCTTCCACTTCGCCGAGGGCCGCGGCCCCGACGGCGCCGAGCCGCCCAACAACTGGCACGCGATGTTCGGCGGCCCGGCGTGGAGCCGGGTGACCGAGGCGGACGGGCAGGCCGGCCAGTGGTACCTGCACATGTTCACCCCCGAGCAGCCCGACTGGAACTGGCGCAACCCCGAGGTCGGCGCCGAGTTCGAGCGGGTCCTGCGGTTCTGGCTGGACCGGGGTGTCGACGGCTTCCGCATCGACGTCGCCGCCGGCCTCTACAAGCACCCCGAGCTGCCCGACTCCGACGACCCGGAGGCCGACGCCCGCACCCGCGACTCGGTCAACCCGCTCGCCTGGAACCAGCCCGAGGTGCACGAGGTGTGGCGCCAGTGGCGCTCCATATGCGAGGACTACACCGCCCGTGACGGCCGCGAGCGCCTCCTGGTTGGCGAGGTCTCCGTCCCCACCGCACGCGAGCACGCCCGGTACGTCCGCTCCGACGAGCTCCACCAGGCCTTCTTCTTCGACCTGCTCAGCGCCCCCTGGGAGGCCGGCGCCTTCCGCAAGGTCATCACCGAGGCCATGCAGGACATCGCCGGCACCGGCTCCACGGTCACCTGGGTCCTGAACAACCACGACCAGGTCCGCACCGTCACCCGCTACGGCGAACCCGCCACCGAGGGCAGCGGCCTCGGCGCCGCCCGCGCCCGCGCCGCCGCGCTGCTGATGCTGGCGCTGCCCGGAGCGGCGTACATCTACCAGGGCGAGGAGCTGGGCCTGCCCGAGGTCGTCGACCTGCCCGACGACGTGCTCACCGACCCGATCTTCCACCGCACCGGAAGCCGCGCCCGCATCCGCGACGGCTGCCGGGTGCCGCTGCCCTGGTCGGGACAGGCCTCCCCGTTCGGCTTCACCTCCGGTGTGGAGGGCGCCAAGCCCTGGCTGCCGCAGCCCGAGTACTTCGCCGAGTACGCCACCGACCGAGCCCTCGCCGACACCCGCTCCTTCTGGCACCTGTACCGCGACGGCCTCCAGCTGCGCGCCGCGCTGCCCCAGCTGGGCGAGGGCACGCTGCGCTGGCTGGACAGCCCGCCCGGCGTCCTGGCCTTCACCCGCGGCGACGGCCTCGTCTGCGCCGTCAACTTCGGTACGGCCCCCGTCCCCGCACCGGCCTCCGGCAGCCCGCTGCTGTCGAGCGGCCCCTGCCCGGCCGGTGTGCTGCCCGGCTCCACCGCGGCCTGGTGGATGAGCGACGGGGACGCCCCCGAAGCCGTCTGACCCTGCCCTCCCTGACCCTGTCCACCCCCTTTTGTTCGCAAGGCCCGATCAACCGTCAGTTTTCCCATCCCCGAAGGGACATCGATGATGATGCGACGACGTACCACCCTGCTCACCGGCTGCACCGCACTCGTCCTGGCGCTCGGCGCGACCGCCTGCGGCGGCGGACCGGTCTCCGCGGGCGGCGGCGACAAGGCGCTCAGCGGTCAGACGATCACCGTCGCCGGCGTCTGGTCCGGCACCGAACAGAAGAACTTCCAGAAGGTGCTGGACGCCTTCACCGAGAAGACCGGCGCCAAGACCCAGTTCACGTCCACCGGGGACAACGTCTCCACGGTCGTCGGCAGCAAGATCGAGGGCGGCAATGCCCCCGACGTCGTGATGGTCCCGCAGCTCGGCGTGCTCCAGCAGTTCGCGCAGAAGGGCTGGCTCCAGCCGCTGTCCAAGACCGCCCAGAAGTCCGTGGACGCCAACTTCGCCCCCGTGTGGAAGGACTACGGCAGCGTCGACGGCTCCCTCTACGGCCTGTACTTCAAGGCCGCCCACAAGTCGACCGTCTGGTACAGCCCCGACGCGCTCGCCCAGGCCGGCGTCAAGCCACCGAAGTCGTACGACGACATGCTGAAGGCCGGACAGACCGTCTCCGACTCCGGCCTCGCCGCGTTCTCGGTCGCCGGACAGGACGGCTGGACCCTCACCGACTGGTTCGAGAACGTCTACCTCTCCCAGGCCGGCCCCGAGAAGTACGACGCCCTCGCCGCGCACAAGCTGAAGTGGACCGACGCGTCCGTCGTCGAGGCGCTCACCACCCTCGGCAAGCTGTTCAAGGACAAGCAGCTGATCGCGGGCGGCCAGAAGGGCGCCCTCAACACCGACTTCCCCGGCTCGGTGGAGAAGGTGTTCGGCCCGAAGCCCGAGGCGGGCATGGTCTACGAAGGCGACTTCGTCGCCGGTGTCGCCAAGGACCAGTTCGGCAAGAGCATCGGCGAGGACGCGGACTTCTTCCCGTTCCCGGCGGTCGGCGGCGGCAAGGCGCCGGTGGTCAGCGGCGGTGACGCGGCCGTCGTCCTGAAGGACGGCAAGAACCAGAAGGCCGGCATGGCGCTCCTGGAGTACCTGGCCACACCGGAGGCCGCCGCCGTGTGGGCCGAGGCGGGCGGCTTCCTCTCCCCGAACAAGAACGTCGACCTCGCCTCATACGGCGACGACGTCACCCGCGAGACCGCCAAGTCCCTGATCGCCGCGGGCGCTTCGGACTCGGTCCGCTTCGACATGTCCGACCAGGCCCCGGCCGCCTTCGGCGGCACCAAGGGCGCGGGCGAGTGGAAGCTCCTCCAGGACTTCCTGCGCGACCCCTCCGACCCGAAGGCGACCGCGGCGAAGCTGGAGGCCGCGGCGGCCAAGGCGTACGAGGACCAGGGCTGACCCGTCATGACCGCCACACTCGTGAAAGAGGCGAGTCCCACGCCCGCCGCCGGCGCCGACAAGGCACGCTCCCGGCGCTCGCGGCGGCGCGGGAAGATCATCGCCCTGCTCTTCGTCTTCCCCGCCCTGCTCCTGCTGGGCGCCCTGGTCGTCTACCCCGTGCTGTTCTCCGTCGGCCGCAGCTTCTTCGACGCCTCCGGCACCCGCTTCGTGGGCGGCGAGAACTACACCGAGATGTTCCGCGACCCGGCGACGCTCAAGGCGATCCGCAACACCACGATCTGGGTGGTGGTGGCCCCGGCCCTGCTCACCGGACTCGGCCTGATCCTGGCCGTGCTGGTGGAGAAGGTCCGCTGGGCCACGGCGTTCAAGCTGCTGCTGTTCATGCCGATGGCGGTGTCCTTCCTCGCCGCCGGCATCATCTTCCGGCTCGCGTACGACGAGGAACCGGACAAGGGCGTGCTGAACGCGGCGGCCGTCTCCGTGCACGACGCGTTCCAGGGCTCGTCGACCTATCCGACGGCCCGGGCGCGCGACGGCCAGGACCTGACGAAGGCGGCGGACGGCTCGTACCGCCTGGGCGCGAGCGCCTCTCCGGGTGACGCGGTCACGCTGGGCCTGGTCGGCGTGCTCCCGGCCGACCTGCCCGACGGGGCCGAGCCCGCCTACGCGGCGACGGGGACCAAGGCGAGCCCGGGTGAGCTGCGCGGGGTCGTGTACCTCGACTTCACACCCGGCGGGGGAGGGCAGCAGGGCAAGATCGACCGGCGCGAGAGCGGCCTGCCGGAGATGACGGTCGAAGCGGTGCAGGCCGGCAAGACGGTCGCCTCGACGACCACCGCGTCCGACGGCTCCTTCCGTTTCGAGGGACTGGACGACGGGTCGTACACCGTCAAACTGCCCGCCTCGAACTTCGCCCCGCCCTACGAGGGCATCTCCTGGCTCGGGCCCACGCTGGTCACCCCGGCGATCATCGGGGCGTATCTGTGGATCTGGACGGGCTTCGCCATGGTCCTGATCGGCGCGGGTCTGTCGACCCTCCCCCGGGACGCCCTGGAGGCGGCGCGGATGGACGGCGCGAACGAGTGGCAGATCTTCCGGCGGATCACGGTGCCGCTGCTGGCACCGGTGCTGACGGTCGTGTTCATCACCCTCGTCATCAATGTGATGAAGGTCTTCGACCTCGTGTACATCATCGCGCCCGGGCCGGTGCAGGAGGACGCGACCGTGCTCGCGACACAGATGTGGCTGGTGTCGTTCGGCGGCGGCAACAACCAGGGCCTGGGCAGCGCGCTCGGCGTCCTGCTCCTGCTGCTCGTGATCCCCGCCATGGTCTTCAACGTCCGCCGTTTCCGAAGGAGTCAGCGATGAACGCGGCCATGAACACGGTCCGCCGCGGACTGGGCAACGGCCTCGTCCAGGCCTTCCTCGTCGTGGTCGGACTGGTGTGGATGACACCCCTGGCCGGGCTGTTCCTGTCGTCCTTGCGGTCCGCCGAGGACACGGCGAAGGGCGGCTGGTGGACGGTGTTCACCAGCCCCGGCCAGCTCTCCTTCGACAACTACTCGGCGCTGCTGGGCAACGCCGGCATCACCGAGGCATTCTGGAACACCGTGCTGATCTCGGTGCCGGCGACCCTGCTGGTGGTGGTCCTCGCGGCGCTCGCCGGGTACGCCTTCGCCTGGCTGGACTTCCCCGGCCGGGAGGCGATCTTCCTGGTCGTGGTGGCGCTGCTGGTGGTGCCCGTGCAGATCGGCCTGCTGCCGGTCGCCAAACTCTTCGGCCAGCTGGGGCTGTTCGGCACGATTCCCGGTGTCGTCCTCTTCCACGTGGCGTACGGGCTGCCGTTCGCGGTGTTCCTGTTGCGCAACTACTTCGCCGAGATGCCGAAGGAGATGCTGGAGGCGGCCAGGATGGACGGCGGCAGCGAGTGGCGGATCTTCACGCGGCTGGTGCTTCCGGTGGGGCGCCCGGCGATCGCCTCGCTCGCCATCTTCCAGTTCCTGTGGGTGTGGAACGACATGCTGGTGGCCCTGCTGTTCGCCGACAGCGCCTCGCAGCCCCTCACCGTGGAACTCCAGTCGCAGATACGCCAGTTCGGCAGCAACATCGACGTCCTGGCCCCCGGCGCCTTCGTGTCACTGATCGTTCCGGTGGTCGTGTTCTTCGCCTTCCAGCGGCACTTCGTGCAGGGCGTGATGGCCGGATCGGTCAAGTAGCGCGGTGGCGCGGGTGAGCCGCGCGGACGCTTCGGGCCCTCGCTCCACCGGGAAGCGAGGGCCCGAAGACCGTTCAGGCGGACGCCGGTGGATACAGCGACCGCGGCAGCTGCGACGCCGCCGCCGCGTCCAGGAGCCACAGGGTGCGCGAGCGCCCGCGCGCTCCCGCCGCCGGGGCCTGGATCTCGCCCGCGCCCGACAGGGCGATCGCCGCGGCCCGGGCCTTGTCCTCGCCGGCCGCCAGGAGCCAGACCTCACGCGCCGCACGGATCGCGGGGAGCGTGAGGGTGACACGGGTCGGCGGCGGCTTGGGGGCGCCGTGCACCCCGACGACCGTGCGTTCCGTCTCCCGTACGGCGGGGAGCTCCGGGAAGAGGGAGGCGACGTGGGTGTCGGGGCCCACGCCGAGCATCAGGACGTCGAAGGTGGGGACGGCGCCGTGATTCTCCGGGCTCGCCGCCCTCGCCAGTTCCTCCGCGTACGCGGAGGCCGCCGCCTCCACGTCCGTGCCGAACGGGCCGTCCGACGCGGGCATGGCGTGCACGCGTTTCGGGTCCAGCGGCACCGCGTCCAGCAGGGCCTCGCGGGCCTGCGTGACATTGCGCTCCGGGTCGCCCTCGGGCAGGAAGCGCTCGTCGCCCCACCACAGGTCCAGGCGGCCCCAGTCGACGGCGTCCCGGGCGGGGGCCGCCGCCAGCGCGGCCAGCAGACCGTTGCCGTTGCGGCCGCCCGTGAGGACGACGGACGCCGAGCCCCGGGAGGCCTGGGCGTCCACGATCTTCGTGATCAGCCGGGCCGCCGCGGCCTGCGCCATCAGCTCCTTGTCGTGGTGCACGACCAGCTGAGGTGTGCTCACTTCGCCGCCGCCCTCTTCACCGGTTCCGACGCCGCCGCTTGTTTCGCGGGTGCTTTCGCAGCGGCTTCGACGGGAGTGTCGACCGCTTCTCCTTTGGCCGGCGATCCCCCCTCGCCCGCGGCCTGCGCCTGCCCGGCCTGCGCTTGCTCCGACTGCGCCTGCCCCGCCTGTGCCTGCTCCGACTGCGTGGACCCCGGCGCCTCGGCCGGCGTCTCCTCCGCCCGGGCCACCGCGGCCTCCGCCAACGCCACGGCCTGCGCGGCCTTGGCGATCGCGGCCTCGGCACCCCGCACCGCCGGAACCGGACCGGAGCTCAGCCGCTCCACCCCGAACCGCAGCGCGGAGGCGTAGGTGTCGTCCGGGTCGAGCCGCCGCAGCTCCTCCGCGATCAGCTCGGCCGTCTCGCGCCGCTTCAGCGCGACCGCACGGTTCGGCTGGCCCTGGATGGAGAGGGTCGCGAGCGAGCCGTCCGCGCGGTCGAGGGCTATCGGGCCGCAGTCGGTGGCCATGCGGACCGCCGTCAGACCGGGGCCCGCCGACAGCGACCGCTTCACCGGGACGCCGAGCCGGTCCGCGAGCCACATCGCCAGCAGCTCACAGCTCGGGTTGAACTCCTCGCCCTCCACCTCGACGCCCTGCACCTCGCAGACGACCTGGTCGAGAGCCGCCGCGAGCATCGAGCGCCACGGCGTGATCCGGGTCCAGGACAGGTCGGTGTCGCCCGGCGTGTAGGTCTCGGCGCGGGCGGCCAGCTCCCGCACCGGCTGCTCGGCGGCGTAGGTGTCGGTCACCCGGCGCTGGGCCAGCGAACCGAGCGGGTCGTTCGCCGGGTCGAGCGGCGCGTTCACCGGCCACCAGACCACCACCGGCGCGTCCGGCAGCAGCAGCGGCAGCACGACGGACTGGGCGTGGTCGGCCACCTCGCCGTACAGCCGCAGCACCACGGTCTCGCCGGTGCCCGCGTCGGCGCCGACCCGTACCTCGGCGTCCAGCCGGGACTGCGTACGGTCCCGGGGCGAGCGCGAGACCCGCTTGATGACGACCAGGGTGCGCGAAGGGTGCTCGCGGGAGGCGTCGTTCGCCGCCTTCAGGGCGTCGTACGCGTTCTCCTCGTCGGTCACGATGACCAGCGTGAGCACCATGCCCACGGCCGGTGTACCGATGGCCCGGCGGCCCTGCACCAACGCCTTGTTGACCTTGCTGGCGGTGGTGTCCGTGAGGTCTATCTTCATGGCCGGCGCCAGCTCCGTCCGTCTCGCTCCAGCATTTCGTCGGCCTCGACGGGACCCCACGTGCCGGCCGGGTACTGAGCCGGCCTGCCGTGCTTGTCCCAGTACTCCTCGATCGGGTCGAGGATCTTCCAGGACAGCTCGACCTCCTCGGTGCGCGGGAAGAGGTTCGAGTCCCCGAGCAGGACGTCGAGGATCAGCCGCTCGTACGCCTCCGGGCTGGTCTCCGTGAACGACTCGCCGTAGGCGAAGTCCATCGAGACGTCCCGGATCTCCATCGACGTGCCGGGCACCTTGGAGCCGAAGCGGACGGTGACGCCCTCGTCGGGCTGGACGCGGATCACGATCGCGTTCTGGCCCAGCTCCTCGGTGGCCGTGGTGTCGAAGGGGGAGTGCGGCGCCCGCTGGAAGACCACCGCGATCTCGGTGACCCGGCGGCCGAGCCGCTTGCCGGTGCGCAGATAGAACGGCACACCCGCCCAGCGGCGGTTGTCGATCTCCAGCTTGACCGCGGCGTAGGTGTCCGTCTTGGACTTGGGGTCGGTGCCCTCCTCCTGGAGGTACCCGACCGCCTTCGCGCCGCCCTGCCAGCCGGCCGCGTACTGCGCGAACACCGTGTCCCGGCCCAGGTCCCTCGGCAGCCGTACGGCACCGAGCACCTTGGTCTTCTCCGCGGCCAGCGCGTCCGCGTCGAAGGAGGCCGGCTCCTCCATGGCCGTCAGGGCCAGAAGCTGCAGGAGGTGGTTCTGGATGACGTCACGGGCGGCGCCGATGCCGTCGTAGTAGCCGGCCCGGCCGCCGATGCCGATGTCCTCGGCCATGGTGATCTGCACATGGTCCACGAAGGACCGGTTCCAGATCGGCTCGAACATCGTGTTGGCGAACCGCAGCGCCAGGATGTTCTGGACGGTCTCCTTGCCCAGATAGTGGTCGATGCGGAAGACCTGGTCCGGGGCGAAGACCTCGTGGACGACCTGGTTGAGTTCCTCGGCGGACCTCAGGTCGTGGCCGAAGGGCTTCTCGATGACCGCGCGGCGCCAGGAACCGGCCGTCTGGTCGGCCAGGCCGTGCTTCTTCAGCTGCTGGATGACCACCGGGAAGGAGCGCGGCGGCACCGAGAGGTAGAAGGCGAAGTTGCCGCCCGTGCCCTGTGCCTTGTCCAGCTCCTCGATGGTGCCGCGCAGCCGCTCGAAGGCGTCGTCGTCGTCGAAGGTGCCCTGGACGAAGCGCATGCCCTGGATGAGCTGCTGCCAGACCTCCTCACGGAAGGGGGTGCGGGCGTGTTCCTTGACCGCGTCGTGGACCTCCTGGGCGAAGTCCTCGTGGGCCCACTCGCGGCGGGCGAAGCCGACGAGGGAGAAGCCCGGCGGCAGCAGACCCCGGTTGGCGAGGTCATAAACGGCCGGCATCAGCTTCTTACGTGACAAATCGCCCGTAACGCCGAAAATCACCAGGCCCGACGGCCCCGCGATACGCGGGAGCCGTCGGTCGGCGGCGTCACGAAGCGGGTTCGCTTCCGTGACGGTGAAGGGTGACAAAGGGATCAGCCCTCCGAGGGGGCGAGGCGCTGGAGCTCCGCCTCGGTCGACTTCAGCAGGTCGTTCCAGGACGTCTCGAACTTCTCGACGCCCTCGTCCTCCAGCAGCTGGACCACGTCGTCGTAGGAGATGCCGAGCTTCTCCACGGCGTCCAGGTCGGCGCGGGCCTGCTCGTAGGTGCCGGCGACGGTGTTGCCGGTGATCTCGCCCTTCTCCTCCGTGGCCTGAAGGGTGGCTTCCGGCATGGTGTTGACCGTGTTGGGCGCCACCAGGTCGTCGACGTACAGGGTGGCCTTGTAGGCCGGGTCCTTCACACCGGTCGAGGCCCACAGCGGACGCTGCTTGTTGGCGCCGGCGTTCTCCAGCGCGCTCCAGCGGTCGGAGGACTGTGTCGAATTGTCGGCAGAGCCGAACACCTCCTCGTACGCCTGGTAGGCGAGGCGCGCGTTGGCCACACCGGCCTTGCCGCGGGCGGCCTTGGCCTCGTCGGTGCCGAGCGCGTCGATGCGCTTGTCGATCTCGGTGTCCACGCGGGACACGAAGAACGACGCCACCGACCGGATCTTGGACAGGTCCAGGCCCTTGGCCTTGGCCTTCTCCAGGCCCGCCAGGTAGGCGTCCATGACCTCGCGGTAGCGCTCCAGCGAGAAGATCAGCGTGACGTTGACGCTGATGCCGAGGCCGATGACCTCGGTGATCGCCGGGAGACCCGCCTTGGTGGCCGGGATCTTGATGAGGGTGTTGGGCCGGTCGACGAGCCAGGCCAGCTGCTTGGCCTCGGCGACGGTCGCGCGGGTGTTGTGGGCCAGGCGCGGGTCGACCTCGATGGAGACCCGGCCGTCCTGGCCGTCGGTGGCGTCGAAGACCGGGCGCAGGATGTCGGCGGCGTCCCGGACGTCCGCCGTGGTGATCATGCGGACCGCCTCTTCGACGGTGACCTTGCGGGCGGCGAGGTCGGCGACCTGCCGCTCGTAGCCGTCACCGCCGCTGATCGCCTTCTGGAAGATCGACGGGTTGGTGGTGACACCGACGACGTGCTGCTGGTCGATCAGCTCGGCGAGGTTGCCGGACGTGATGCGCTGGCGCGACAGGTCGTCCAGCCAGATCGCGACGCCTTCCTCGGAGAGGCGCTTCAGTGCGTCTGTCATGGAAAATCAAACTCCTACGTCTCGTATATGAGCGTCAGCGCTGGGTCGCGGCGAGGCCCGTAGTTGAATCAAGCACGGCCCGCGCGACGGCGGCCACGTTCTCGGCAGTGAAGCCGTACTCCCGGAAAAGCACCTTGCCGTCGGCCGAAGCACCGAAGTGCTCCAGGGAAACGATGCGACCCGCGTCCCCGACGTACTTGTGCCAGGTCAGACCGACCCCGGCCTCCACCGCGACCCGCGCCTTGACGGCCGGCGGCAGGACGCTGTCCCGGTACCCCTGGTCCTGCTCCTCGAACCACTCCACGGACGGCATGGACACGACCCGCGTCGGCACCCCGTCGGCCTGGAGCGCCTCACGCGCCTCGACGGCCACATGCACCTCGGAACCCGTGGCGATCAGCACGACCTGCGGCTCGCCGCCCTCGGCCTCGAACAGCACGTAACCACCGCGCGCGGCATCGTCGTTGGCCTCGTACACCGGCACGCCCTGACGGGTCAGCGCGAGACCGTGCGGGGCACCCTTGCCGAACTCCTTGGTCCAGCGCCTCAGGATCTCGCGCCAGGCGATCGCCGTCTCGTTGGCGTCGGCGGGACGCACCACGTTGAGACCGGGGATCGCGCGCAGCGACGCGAGGTGCTCGATCGGCTGGTGCGTCGGGCCGTCCTCACCCAGACCGATGGAGTCGTGCGTCCACACGTACGTCACCGGCAGATGCATCAGCGCCGACAGCCGTACGGCGTTGCGCATGTAGTCGGAGAAGACGAGGAAGGTACCGCCGTAGATCCGGGTGTTGCCGTGCAGCGCGATGCCGTTCATCTCGGCGGCCATGGCGTGCTCACGGATGCCGAAGTGGATCGTGCGGCCGTACGGGTCGGCCTCCGGCAGCGGGTTGTCCGCCGGGAGGAACGACGACGTCTTGTCGATCGTCGTGTTGTTGGAGCCGGCCAGGTCGGCCGAACCGCCCCACAGTTCGGGGATCACGGCACCCAGCGCCTGGAGCACCTTGCCGGACGCGGCGCGCGTGGCGACACCCTTGCCGGGCTCGAAGACCGGGAGCTTCTCCTCCCAGCCGGTGGGCAGCTCGCCCTTGGCGACGCGCTCGAACTCGGCGGCGCGCTCGGGGTTGTTGTCCCGCCACTGCTGGAACGACTTCTCCCACACGGCACGGGCCGCCTGGCCGCGCTCCAGGGCGCCCCGGGTGTGGGCGATGACCTCGTCGGCCACCTCGAAGCTCTGCTCCGGGTCGAAGCCGAGGACGCGCTTGGTGGCCGCGACCTCGTCGTCGCCGAGCGCCGAGCCGTGGGCGGCCTCGGTGTTCTGCGCGTTCGGGGCGGGCCAGGCGATGATCGAGCGCATCGCGATGAAGGACGGCTTGTCCGTGACCGCCTTGGCCTTCTCGATCGCGGCGTAGATGGCGGCCGGGTCGAGGTCCCCGTTCTCCTGGGCCTCGACACGCTGCACATGCCAGCCGTACGCCTCGTACCGCTTGACGGTGTCCTCGGAGACGGCCGTCTCGGTGTCGCCCTCGATCGAGATGTGGTTGTCGTCCCACAGCAGGATCAGATTGCCGAGCTTCTGGTGGCCGGCCATCGAGGACGCCTCGGCGGAGATGCCCTCCTGGAGGCAGCCGTCACCGGCGATGCAGTAGACGAAGTGGTCGAAGGGCGAGGTGCCCTCCGGGGCCTCCGGGTCGAACAGACCGCGCTCGTAGCGGGCGGCCATCGCCATGCCGACGGCGTTGGCGACACCCTGGCCCAGCGGGCCGGTGGTGGTCTCCACGCCCGTGGTGTGGCCGTACTCCGGGTGGCCCGGAGTCTTCGAACCCCACGTACGGAACGACTTCAGGTCGTCCAGCTCCAGGCCGAAACCGGCCAGGTACAGCTGGGTGTAGAGGGTCAGGGACGAGTGGCCGGCGGACAGCACGAAGCGGTCGCGCCCGACCCAGTCGGCGTCCGCCGGGTCGTGCCGCATCACCTTCTGGAAGAGGGTGTAGGCGGCAGGCGCCAGGCTCATCGCCGTACCCGGATGGCCGTTGCCGACCTTCTGTACGGCATCGGCGGCCAGGACACGAGCGGTGTCGACGGCCCGCTGGTCCAACTCGGTCCACTCGAGGTCTGTGGTGGTCGGCTTGGTGCTCACCCTGGGTCAGGGCTCCTCTCCACATGTCACGCATGTCGAATGCCGGTGCATCGGGCGCCGGTCGTGGTCGAGCCTACCCCCGTAAGTACGTGCGTCTTTTCGAGTCATTCCAGACTGCCGGGACTGACGGGGATCCGCCTCCCGACTGGGCAGGAGCGCATTCGGCAACTGAATACGCAGCCGCTCGTCCGAGTGCTCAACCGAGTGCGGACCCGCTCTCCCGGGGCGCCGCTCAACACGACCCGACCCCCGCGGATGTCCGGGTCTGGGCAACGTCTACAGTGGCGTGGTACGCGCGAGCCTTTACCGGGACTTCACACCGGGGGGCTTGCTGGGATGTCTCTGTCAGGGGTGTGCGTGACGGCCGTTGAATCCCGTCCAGCGGATGGGGGCACCGCCCATGCCGTTAAGGCTGTGGGGGAGATCGGGACGAGCCAGAGCCCGAGCCGGCCGATCGGGGCCCGGATCAAGGGTTTCGTGGCGCTTACCAAGCCGCGGATCATCGAGCTGCTGCTCATCACCACCGTTCCGGTGATGTTCCTGGCCGAGCAGGGCGTGCCCGACCTCGGCCTGGTGCTGCTCACCTGCGTCGGCGGCTACCTCTCGGCAGGCGGCGCCAACGCGCTGAACATGTACATCGACCGTGACATCGACGCGCTCATGGACCGCACCTCGCAGCGCCCGCTGGTCACCGGGATGGTCGGCCCGCGCGAGTGCCTGGCCTTCGGCATCGCCCTCGCGGTCGTCTCGACCCTGCTGTTCGGTCTGACCGTCAACTGGCTGAGCGCCTGGCTGTCCCTCGGCGCACTCCTCTTCTACGTCGTCGTCTACACGATGATCCTCAAACGCCGCACCTCGCAGAACATCGTGTGGGGCGGTATCGCGGGCTGTATGCCGGTGCTGATCGGCTGGACGGCCGTGACCAACTCCCTCACCTGGGCCCCGCTGATCCTCTTCATGGTCATCTTCTTCTGGACGCCGCCGCACTACTGGCCGCTGTCCATGAAGGTGAAGGAGGACTACGCGCGCGTGGGCGTCCCGATGCTGCCGGTCATCGCCTCCAACAAGGTGGTCGCCAAGCAGATCGTGATCTACAGCTGGGTGATGGTCGCCGTCTCCCTGCTGCTCACCCCTCTCGGCTACACGGGCTGGTTCTACACCGCGGTCGCCCTCGCGGCGGGCGGCTGGTGGCTGTGGGAGGCGCACGCACTCCAGAACCGCGCGAAGGCGGAGGTGACGGGCGCGAAGCTGAAGGAGATGCGCCTGTTCCACTGGTCGATCACCTATGTGTCGCTGCTGTTCGTCGCCGTGGCCGTCGACCCGTTCCTGCGCTGACGTCCCCGCGCCGACATATGTCACAGGGCCCTGCTCTCGCCAGCTGATCTACCCGTGAGTAGCATCCTGGCCATGGCAGACACGCAGCAGGTTGACGCTCGGGCCGAGCGCAAGGTGGCCAAGCTGGCCAAGCAGATCAACAGCTTCACCAGGTCCCACGGCGGAGCCGAGGCCCAGGTCGCGTACCTCGGACAGCGCGGCGCCCGGATCGTGCTCGTCGGCGAGGACGGCGGCTGGGGCGACCTGGTGGCACCGTCCTACGCGATCGCCGAGCAGGCGGTGGCGAAGGCCGGGGTCACCACCCACGAGGAGTTCGACGGCGAGTTCGCGGCCAAGGTGAAGACCGGCCCGTACGAATGGAGCCGCATGGCCGGCATCCAGGTCGGTGGACCGGGCAACGGCTGAGACCGGCCGGCTTTCGCACGGGGTGTGTGACACCAACACCTGATGCCCCGTTCACCCGTTAGGACGTGTAGGGAGTACACGGTCCAGCAACGGGGAGTCCGGATGATCGAAACGCCGTCCCTCGTGGACCAGTACTGCCACGGCGTACTGAGGACAGAGCTGGGCCTCGGCACCTTCGAGGCCCAGCTGGCCCGCACGGAGGGCCCGCCCGCACCGGGAACCACCCTCTTCGACACCCAGACCGGTTTCGCCGTACGGCGCTGGTGCCCGCCGTTACTCGGCCTGGAACCGCACTGCCCACCCGCCCGGTATCTGGCCCGGCGGCGAGAACTGGGCGTCCTGGAAGCGGGCCGCAGGCTGCTGCGCGGCAGCGGCATCACGACCTATCTGATCGACTCCGGCGTCCCCGGCGACCTCACCAGCCCTGATGAGCTGGCCTCGGCCGCCTCCGCCGAGGCCCGTGAGATCGTGCGCCTCGAACTCCTCGCCGAACAGGTCGCCGACACCTCCGGCACCGTCGAGTCCTTCCTCGCCAACCTCGCCGAATCGGTGCACGGCGCCGCGGCGACCGCGGTCGCCTTCACGTCCGTCGCGGGTGTACGGCACGGTCTCGCGCTCGCGCCGGAGCCGCCCGGGCCCGGGGAGGTGCGGGGCGCGGCGGGGCGCTGGCTCGCGGCCCGCAGGGTCGGCGACGAGCTGACCGACCCGGTCCTGCTGCGGCACCTGCTGTGGATCGCGGTGGCCTCGGGGCTGCCCCTCCAACTGCACGCGGGGCTGGGCGAGCCGGGTCAGCGCATCGACCGTACCGACCCGGTGCTGCTCACGGACTTCGTCCGCGCCACGGCCGGCCTCGGCACCGACCTCATCCTGCTGCACGGCTACCCGTACCACCGTCACGCCGCCCACCTGGCCGGCGTCTTCCCGCACGTCTACGCCGATTCGGGGGCCGCGCTCATCCGCACCGGCGCGCGGGCGGCGACGATCCTCGCCGAGATCCTGGAGCTCGCCCCCTTCGGCAAGATCCTGTTCTCCAGCGGCGCACAGGGCCTGCCAGAACTGCACGTCGTGGGCGCCGGCCTGTTCCGCGAGGCCCTCGCCCGAGTGCTCGGCGGCTGGGTCGCCGAGGGCGCGTGGTCGCTGGGGGACGCGCAACGGGTGGCCGGCATGGTCGCGGCGGGGAACGCGCGCCGGGTGTACGGGCTGGAGTGACCGGATGCGAGGGGCGTGCCGTGCGCGGTGTGCGACTCGTGGGGGTGTACGGCATTCGAGGGGCCGGGGTGCGGCATGCGGGGTGTACGGCACGCGCCTCGCTGCACAGACTGGGCGGATGCAGACCGAGGCGTTGCTCGACCGTTTCCGCACCGCATTGGATCCGCTCGACCCGGTGGCCGTCTGGGCGCACGGCTCCCTCGGCGGTGGCGACTGCCACGAGGGGCGCAGCGACCTGGACCTGATCGCCGTACTGGACGGCCCCCTGCCACTCCGCACGGTCTGGCGGCTGGCGAAGATCCACGCCCGGCTGCGGGCGGAGCCGCTCGCCGCCGAGCTGCAGTGCTCGTACCTGACGCCGGACACCCTCGCCGACACCGGACGGCGCCATCTCACCTGGGCGCACCAGCAGCTGTTCAAGCGGCCGGTCACCCCGGTGACCCGGCGCGAGCTGCACGCCTTCGGACGCGTGCTGCACGGAAGGGCGCCGGCCGGGCTGCTGCCCCCGGAGACGGACCGGGAACTCGCCGACTTCGTCCTGGCCGACCAGCGCGACTACTGGCGGCGGAAGATCGACGACGCCGGGCTGTGGCTCGAGGACAGCTGGGTCGACCTCGGCATGGTCACCTTCGCCCGGGCCGGCGTCACCGTGCGCGAGGGCAGGCTCATCTCCAAGCGGGAGGCGCTGGACCTGCTGCCACGTCTCGGGGCGCCCGCCGAGGTCGTCGACGACATCCGCGTGCGTCGCTACGACGGGGCCGCGCCGCCCGCCGACGGCCGGGCGGCGCGCCGGGCCGGGCCGGGCTGACGCGTGCCTACCTGGGCCCGGCGATCGACGCGCTCGTGGCGTCGTACGACTGAAGGGGCAGGTCGGGCACCGCGACCTCGGGCCGCTCCCGCAGCGCGAGCAGCACCCTCAGCACCGCGATCCAGGTCACGGCCGAGCCGAACATGTGCAGGCCCACCAGGAGCTCCGGCAGGTCGGTGAAGTACTGGACGTAACCGATGGCGCCCTGCGCGAGGAGGACCAGGAAGAGGTCGCGGGTGCGGTGCAGCGGGCCCTTGGGGGCGTCGACCGCCTTGAGGACGAACCAGAGGGCGAACGTCAGTGTGACCACGATCCACGCCAGCACGGCGTGCAGTTTGCTGACGGCCTCCCAGTCGACCGGCATCCGCTCGACCTCGCTGGAGTCGCCCGCGTGCGGGCCCGCACCGGTCACCACCGTGCCGACCAGGATCAGCAGCACCGAGGCCACGATCAGGACCCACACCAGCTGCTGGACCGCCTTGCCGACCAGGGGGCGTGATGGTGCGTCGCCCTCCCGGGTGCGCTGCCACATCACCGTGGCGACCGCGATCAGGGCGGACGTGGCCACGAAGTGGGCCGCGACCGTGTACGGGTTCAGCCCGACCAGGACGACGATGCCGCCGAGCACGGCGTTGCTCATCACGATCCAGAACTGCGCCCAGCCCAGCCGGGTCAGATCGCGCCGGTGGGGCTTGGTGGAACGGGCGGCGATGATCGCCCAGCCGACGGCGGCGCACAGCACGTACGTCAGCATGCGGTTGCCGAACTCGATGGCGCCGTGCAGGCCCATCTCGCTGGTGGCGGTGAGCGAGTCGTCGGTGCACTTGGGCCAGGTCGGGCAGCCGAGCCCGGAACCGGTGAGGCGCACGGCACCACCGGTGACCACGATGAGCACCGACATCACGAGCGCGGCGAGGGCCGCGCGCCGGACCGTCCTCGGGTCGGGGGTCCAGCGAGCGGCGATGAAGGCGAGCGGGTTGCGCACGGCCGCCAGGGCGTCGGCGCGGGTCAGGTTTGGCACGCGCTCTATCGTAGGCGGCTGCTTGTGCACGCTTTCACGAGGGTCGGTGCCGGGCTCACCGGACTACTCCCAGCGGAAGAACCTCCCCGCCGCAGCCAGCCCCAGGACCGCCCAGACGGACAGGATCCCCAGGTCGCCCCAGGGCATCCCCGCGCCGTGCTGGAGCACGTCCCGCAGTCCGTCGGAGAGCGCCGAGATGGGCAGCAGGCCGAGGACGTCCTGTGCCGCGGCCGGGAACTTGTCCAGCGGGACGATCACCCCGCCGCCGACCAGCAGCAGCAGAAAGACCAGGTTGGCGGCGGCCAGCGTGGCCTCGGCCTTCAGCGTGCCGGCCATCAGCAGGCCGAGCCCGGAGAAGGCGGCCGTCCCGACGATCAGCAGGAGGACGACGGCCACCGGGTTGCCGTGCGGCGACCAGCCCAGCGCGAAGGCGATCACCGTCAGCAGCGCGATCTGGAGGATCTCGGTGACCAGCACGGACACCGTCTTCGCCGTCATCAGGGCCCAGCGCGGCAGCGGGGAGACGGCCAGTCGCTTCAGCACGCCGTACCGTCGCTCGAAGCCCGTGGCGATCGCCTGCCCCGTGAACGCCGTCGACATCACGGCGAGCGCGAGGATGCCGGGGGTGAGGAAGTCGACCGCCTCGCCTGCGCCGGTGTCGACGATGTCCACCGAGCTGAACAGGACCAGCAGCAGGGTGGGGATCACCACCGTCAGCAGCAGCTGCTCGCCGTTGCGCAGCAGCATCTTCGTCTCCAGCGCCGCCTGGGCCGCGATCATGCGGGGGAGCGGCGCCGCGCCCGGCCGGGGGGTGTAGGTGCCGGTGGTCGTCACGAACGCAGCTCCTTGCCTGTGAGCTCCAAAAAGACGTCCTCCAACGTGTGCCGCTCCACCGAGATCCGGTCCGGCATCACCCCGTGCTGCGCGCACCAGGACGTCACCGTGGCGAGCAGCTGCGGGTCGACCTTGCCGACGACCCGGTACGAGCCCGGCGTCAGCTCCGCCGCCGTGCAGTCGGCCGGCAGGGCCTTCAGCAGGGAGCCCACGTCCAGGCCCGGGCGGCCGATGAAGCGGAGCGTGTTCTCCGCACCGCCGCGGCACAGCTCCTCGGGGGAGCCCTGGGCGATGACCCGGCCCCCGTCGATGATCGCGACGTCGTCGGCGAGCTGCTCGGCCTCGTCCATGTAGTGGGTCGTGAGGATCACGGAGACGCCGTCGGCCCGTAGGTCCCGGATCAGCTCCCAGGTGGCCCGGCGGGCCTGCGGGTCGAGCCCGGCCGTCGGCTCGTCCAGGAACACCAGCTCCGGGCGGCCGACGACGGCCATGGCGAGCGCGAGGCGCTGCTGCTGGCCGCCGGACAGCCGGCGGTAGGTGGTCCGGCCGCAGCCGCCGAGGCCGAGCCGCTCGATCAGGGCGTCGACGTCCAGCGGATCGGCGTGCAGCTTGGCGACATGGCGCAGCATCTCGTCCGCCCGCGCGCCCGAGTAGACGCCGCCGGACTGGAGCATCACGCCGATCCGGGGCCGCAGCTCCCGGGACTGCCTCACCGGGTCGAGCCCCAGGACGTGCACCGTGCCGGAGTCCGGCTTGCGGTATCCCTCGCAGGTCTCGACGGTCGTCGTCTTGCCCGCGCCGTTGGGTCCGAGTACGGCGGTGACGCCCGCCCGGGCCGTCAGGTCGAGGCCGTCCACCGCGGTCTTGTCGCCGTACCGCTTCACCAGGGACCGGACCTGGACCACGGGCTCACTTCGCATGGCTCCAGAGTCTAGGTACGCCCTCGCTCCCCCGAACGGCCGGGTTCACATCTCCTGCGCGCGAGGCCGGTGCGTCTGCAACCAGCGGACCGCGTACGCCACCGCGTCCGCAACCGGGAACAGCCGTGCGTCGGCCGCGCCCACCTTGCCCCGCAGAACGGGGCGGTCCCGCTCGAAGTCGTGCCCCAGTTCGTCGAACCGCTCCGAGGTGATCGACACCTCGGTCACCACCTCCCAGCCCGCGGGCCCCGGCCGGCCCACCTTCACCAGCGGCGACGGGATCCGGTACTCGGCGAGGTGGAAGCTGGTGCAGGTGTCGTAGCCGGCGCCGAGCAGCAGCACGCGCGCGTGGAGTGCCTCCAGCCGGGCCAGGGGGCTGCGCTCGCCGAGGCGGCAGTCGGGATCGTGGCCTGCGACGATCTCGCCCGCGCGCGGGCCGACGGCGGCGAAGGACGTCTGCGGATGCGCGCTGCGCAGGGCGCCCGGCCAGGTCCGCACGGTCTCGGGGACGACACCGACCCCGCGCGTGGGCGTGACGGCGGGGTCGTACGCGGGCATGGTCGCCCGGATGGTCTCCCACCACTCCTCGGGCACGGGCGGGTCGCCCCAGACCGCCGGGTCCGACAGCTCGCTGCTCTGGCTCGGGACCACCAGCGTCCCGTCCGGACCAAGGGCGTCGAGGAGTCCCTGGACGACCGCGACGGGGCCTCCGCAGACCCAGCCGAGGGAGCTGAGCGAGGAGTGCACCAGGAGGGTTTCACCGGTTCGGACGCCCAGCTCGCGGATTTGTGCTGCGAGGGTGTCCCGGGTGACAAGAGGGCCGGTCGGAGGGGGTGTGGACATGGTTGCGCAGTCTTGCGGACGAGCTCTCGCGGCGCCACCGAATTGATCGATCAAAGATCGTTTCCGCAGGTCAGATTAGGTATGCCTAAGTGACGCAGGGCACCGTCGCCGCGGCCGGACGCCGCTTGCCTGGCTTTGAGGAATTACGCAACAATGGCGTTGTGAAAAACGTCGGCGAGGCTCGGGAGACCCCCATGGGAACCCCTCAGGAGGAGCTCGCGGCTGGGATGCGCTCGGATCGTTCGACGCGCAACCGGGTCGCGCGGTCCATCCTGGACCACGGCCCGTCGACCGTCGCCGAGCTGGCGGGCCGGCTGGGTCTCACCCAGGCCGCCGTACGCAGGCATCTGGACGCGCTGGTCGCCGACGATGTCGTGGAGGCCAAGGAACAGCGGGTGTACGGCACGCGCACGCGCGGCCGTCCCGCCAAGGTCTTCGCGCTCACCGACTGCGGCCGTGACGCCTTCGACCAGTCGTACGACAAGCTCGCCGTGGACGCCCTGCAGTGGATCGCCGAGCGCGAGGGCGGGCAGGAGGCGGTCGCCGCCTTCGCCCGGGCCCGTATCGCCGCCCAGGCGCGCGCGTACCGCAAGGCGATCGAGGCCGTCAGCCCCGACGAGCGCACCGAAGCCCTGGCCAAGGCCCTGAGCGCCGACGGGTACGCTGCAACGGCGCGCAGCGCACCCCTCCCTCAAAAAGGCGAGCAGCTCTGCCAGCACCACTGCCCGGTCGCCCATGTCGCGGAGCAGTTCCCGCAGCTGTGCGAGGCGGAGACGGAGATCTTCGCCGAGCTCCTCGGAACACACGTCCAGCGGCTGGCGACCATCGCGCACGGCGACGGCGTCTGCACGACGTTCATCCCAAAGATTTCCCATACCAGTCACAACGCATCTGCAAGCACGGCCGGGAGGAACCCCGCATGACTCTCCCCATCGAGGAGACTGCCCACCCTGAGCTCGAGGGCCTGGGTAAGTACGAATACGGCTGGGCCGACTCCGACGAAGCCGGCGCCTCTGCGAAGCGCGGTCTGAGCGAGGACGTCGTCCGTGACATCTCCGCGAAGAAGAGCGAGCCGGAGTGGATGACCAAGCTCCGTCTCAAGGGTCTGCGGCTGTTCGACAAGAAGCCCATGCCGAACTGGGGCTCGGACCTCTCCGGCATCGACTTCGACAACATCAAGTACTTCGTGCGCTCCACGGAGAAGCAGGCGGCGTCCTGGGAGGACCTGCCCGAGGACATCAAGAACACGTACGACAAGCTCGGCATCCCCGAGGCGGAGAAGCAGCGCCTCGTGGCCGGTGTCGCGGCCCAGTACGAGTCCGAGGTCGTCTACCACCAGATCCGCGAGGACCTGGAGGAGCAGGGCGTCATCTTCCTCGACACCGACACGGCCCTGAAGGAGCACCCGGAGCTCTTCAAGGAGTACTTCGGGACCGTCATCCCGGTCGGTGACAACAAGTTCGCCTCCCTGAACACCGCCGTGTGGTCGGGTGGCTCCTTCATCTACGTGCCGAAGGGCGTGCACGTCGAGATCCCGCTCCAGGCCTACTTCCGGATCAACACCGAGAACATGGGCCAGTTCGAGCGGACGCTGATCATCGTCGACGAGGACGCCTACGTCCACTACGTCGAGGGCTGCACCGCGCCGATCTACAAGTCGGACTCCCTGCACTCCGCGGTGGTCGAGATCATCGTGAAGAAGGGCGCCCGCTGCCGCTACACGACCATTCAGAACTGGTCGAACAACGTCTACAACCTGGTCACCAAGCGCGCCGTCGCCTACGAGGGCGCGACCATGGAATGGGTCGACGGCAACATCGGCTCCAAGGTGACGATGAAGTACCCGGCCGTCTACCTGATGGGCGAGCACGCCAAGGGCGAGACCCTGTCGATCGCCTTCGCGGGCGAGGGCCAGCACCAGGACGCCGGCGCGAAGATGGTCCACATGGCGCCGAACACGTCGTCCAACATCGTCTCGAAGTCCGTCGCGCGCGGCGGTGGCCGTACGTCCTACCGCGGTCTGATCGAGATCGGCGAGGGCGCCCCGGGTGCGAAGTCCAACGTGCTCTGTGACGCTCTGCTCGTCGACACGATCTCGCGTTCGGACACCTACCCGTACGTCGACGTCCGCGAGGACGACGTCTCCATGGGCCACGAGGCGACCGTCTCCAAGGTCTCCGAGGACCAGCTCTTCTACCTGATGAGCCGTGGTCTGAGCGAGGACGAGGCGATGGCGATGATCGTGCGCGGCTTCGTCGAGCCGATCGCCAAGGAGCTGCCGATGGAGTACGCCCTCGAGCTCAACCGGCTGATCGAGCTGCAGATGGAAGGCGCGGTCGGCTAAGGCCCGTCATCCGGTTCAGCAGCAGGCGGCCCGCCCCAGCGGCGGGCCGAAGATCGCAAACGTAGGAAGAGAGCAGACCGACAGCCATGGCTGAGGCTCAAAACATCCCGGTGGGCAGCACCACCGCCGGCTCGATCGCGGTGGCCGCCGAGTCGACCGTCGCCACGCGCATGAGCGCGCCCCCGTCCTTCGACGTGGCGGACTTCCCGGTCCCGCACGGCCGTGAGGAGGAGTGGCGGTTCACCCCGCTGGAGCGCCTGCGCGGTCTTCACGACGGCACCGCCGTCGCGAACGGCGAGGGCGTGAAGGTCACGGTGGAGGCGCCCGAGGGCGTCACCGTCGAGACCGTCGGCCGCGACGACGCCCGGATCGGCAAGGCGGGCACCCCGGTGGACCGTGTCGCCGCCCAGGCGTACTCCGCGTTCGAGAAGGCCGGTGTGATCACCGTCCCCAAGGAGACGGTCCTCACCGAGCCGGTCCGCATCGCCGTGCACGGCGAGGGCGGCACCGCCTACGCCCACCAGGTCATCGAGCTGGGCGCGTTCGCCGAGGCCGTCGTCGTCATCGACCACACCGGTGACGCCGTGCTCGCCGCCAACGTCGACTACATCCTCGGTGACGGCGCCAAGCTGACCGTCGTCTCCGTCCAGGACTGGGACGACAAGGCCGTCCACGTGGCCCAGCACAACGCCCTGGTCGGCCGGGACGCCTCCTTCAAGTCCGTGGTCGTCACCTTCGGCGGTGACGTCGTGCGTCTGCACCCGCGCGTCTCCTACGCCGGCACCGGCGGCGAGGCCGAGCTGTTCGGCCTCTACTTCACCGACGCGGGCCAGCACCAGGAGCACCGCCTCCTGGTCGACCACAACACCCCGCACTGCAAGTCGAACGTCGTCTACAAGGGCGCGCTCCAGGGCGACGACGCGCACGCCGTGTGGATCGGTGACGTGCTGATCGAGGCCAAGGCCGAGGGCACCGACACCTACGAGATGAACCGGAACCTGGTTCTGACCGACGGCGCCCGCGTCGACTCCGTGCCGAACCTGGAGATCGAGACCGGCGAGATCGTCGGCGCCGGCCACGCCTCCGCGACCGGCCGCTTCGACGACGAGCAGCTCTTCTATCTGATGGCCCGCGGCATCCCGGAGCACGAGGCCCGCCGCCTCGTCGTCCGTGGCTTCTTCGCCGAGCTGGTCCAGCAGATCGGTGTCGACGACATCGAGGAGCGCCTCATCGCGAAGATCGAAGAGGAGCTGGAGGCGTCGGTCGCATGACCACCTTCGTACGCGCGTGCGCACTGAGCGAGCTGGAGGAGGACACCCCCAAGCGGGTGGAACTCGACGGCACGCCGGTGTCCCTCGTGCACACCGAGGGCGAGGTCTTCGCGATCCACGACATCTGCTCCCACGCGAACGTCTCGCTCTCCGAGGGCGAGGTGGAGGACTGCCAGATCGAGTGCTGGCTGCACGGTTCCGCGTTCGACCTCCGCACCGGCAAGCCGTCCGGCCTACCCGCGACGCGCCCCGTCCCCGTATACCCCGTAAAGATCGAAGGGGGCAGCGTCCTTGTTGACGTACACGCCTCCCTCACCCAGGAGTCCTGAGGCACCCATGGCAACGCTTGAAATCCGAGACCTGCACGTCACCGTCGAGGCCGACAACGCCACGAAGGAGATCCTCAAGGGCGTCGACCTCACCGTGAAGCAGGGCGAGACGCACGCCATCATGGGCCCCAACGGCTCGGGCAAGTCGACCCTCGCCTACTCCCTCGCCGGTCACCCGAAGTACACGATCATTTCCGGCACCGTCACCCTCGACGGCGAGGACGTCCTGGAGATGTCCGTCGACGAGCGCGCCCGCGCGGGCCTGTTCCTGGCGATGCAGTACCCGGTCGAGGTCCCCGGCGTCTCCGTCTCCAACTTCCTGCGCACCTCCGCCACCGCCATCCGCGGCGAGGCCCCCAAGCTGCGCACCTGGGTGAAGGAGGTCAAGGAGGCCATGGAGCGCCTCAACATGGACCCCTCCTTCGCCGAGCGCAACGTCAACGAGGGCTTCTCCGGCGGTGAGAAGAAGCGCCACGAGATCCTTCAGCTGGAGCTGCTCAAGCCGAAGGTCGCGATCCTCGACGAGACCGACTCCGGCCTGGACGTCGACGCCCTGCGCGTCGTCTCCGAGGGCGTGAACCGGGTCCGTGAGACCGGCGAGGTCGGCACCCTGCTGATCACCCACTACACGCGCATCCTGCGCTACATCAAGCCCGACCACGTCCACGTGTTCGCCAACGGCCGTATCGCCGAGTCCGGCGGGGCCGAGCTCGCGGACCAGCTGGAGGCCGAGGGCTACGACAAGTACGTGAAGGGTGGCGCATCCGCGTGACACAGCTGCCGGGCCTCCTCGACACCGAGGCGCTCCGCAAGGACTTCCCGATCCTGGACCGCGTCGTCCACGACGGCAGGAAGCTCGTGTACCTGGACAACGCGGCGACCTCGCAGACGCCGCGCCAGGTGCTCGACGTGCTCTCCGAGTACTACGAGCAGCACAACGCCAACGTCCACCGTGGCGTGCACGTCCTCGCCGAGGAGGCCACGGCGCTGTACGAGGGCGCGCGCGACAAGGTCGCGGAGTTCATCAACGCGCCCTCGCGCGACGAGGTGATCTTCACCAAGAACGCCTCGGAGTCGCTCAACCTCGTGGCGAACATGCTCGGCTGGGCCGACGAGCCCTACCGGGTGGACTCGGACACCGAGATCGTCATCACGGAGATGGAGCACCACTCCAACATCGTGCCGTGGCAGCTGCTCGCGCAGCGCACGGGCGCGAAGCTGAAGTGGTTCGGCCTCACCGACGACGGCCGCCTCGACCTGTCCGACATCGACGAGGTCATCACGGAGAAGACGAAGATCGTCTCCTTCGTGCTGGTGTCCAACATCCTCGGCACCCACAACCCGGTCGAGGCCATAGTGCGCCGCGCGCAGGAGGTCGGTGCGCTGGTCTGCATCGACGCCTCGCAGGCGGCTCCCCACATGCCACTGGACGTGCAGTCCCTCCAGGCCGACTTCGTGGCCTTCACCGGCCACAAGATGTGCGGCCCGACCGGCATCGGCGTGCTCTGGGGCCGCCAGGAGCTGCTGGAGGACCTGCCTCCGTTCCTCGGCGGCGGCGAGATGATCGAGACGGTGTCGATGCACTCGTCGACGTACGCTCCCGCTCCGCACAAGTTCGAGGCGGGCACGCCCCCGATCTCCCAGGCGATCGGCCTGGGCGCGGCGATCGACTACCTCAACTCGATCGGCATGGACAAGATCCTCGCCCATGAGCACGCCCTCACCGAGTACGCGGTGAAGCGGTTCGCGGAGGTCCCCGACCTGCGGATCATCGGCCCCACCACGGCCGAGGACCGAGGTGCCGCGATCTCCTTCACCCTCGGCGACATCCACCCGCACGATGTGGGCCAGGTCCTCGACGAGCAGGGCATCGCGGTCCGGGTCGGCCACCACTGCGCCCGCCCGGTCTGCCTGCGCTACGGAATTCCTGCGACCACGCGAGCGTCGTTCTATCTGTACTCCACGCCGGCCGAGATCGACGCTCTGGTGGACGGCCTGGAGCACGTACGGAACTTCTTCGGCTGACGGGACGGGACGAGCGATCGCATGAAGCTGGATTCGATGTACCAGGAAGTCATCCTGGACCACTACAAGAACCCGCACGGGCGGGGCTTGCGGGATGGCGACGCCGAGGTGCACCACGTGAACCCGACGTGCGGCGACGAGATCACCCTGCGTGTGAAGTACGACGGTACGAAGATCGAGGACGTCTCGTACGAGGGCCAGGGCTGTTCCATCAGCCAGGCGAGCGCGTCCGTACTGAACGAACTCCTCGTCGGCAAGGACCTCTCCGAGGCGCAGAAGATCCAGGAGACCTTCCTGGAGCTGATGCAGTCCAAGGGGAAGATCGAGCCGGACGACGCGATGGAGGAGGTCCTGGAGGACGCGGTCGCGTTCGCCGGGGTCTCCAAGTACCCGGCCCGGGTCAAGTGCGCCCTCCTCAGCTGGATGGCGTGGAAGGACGCGACGGCCCAGGTGCTGGGCGGAGCCGACGCCGAAAGGAAGACGGCATGAGTGACACCGTGGAGATGAAGCCGGCCTCGGAGGAAGAGGTCCGAGAGGCGCTGTACGACGTCGTCGACCCCGAGCTGGGCATCGACGTCGTCAACCTCGGCCTGATCTACGGCATCCACATCGACGACGCGAACATCGCGACGCTCGACATGACCCTGACCTCCGCGGCCTGTCCGCTGACGGACGTCATCGAGGACCAGGCCAAGTCCGCCACGGACGGTCTCGTCAGCGAGCTGCGCATCAACTGGGTGTGGATGCCGCCGTGGGGCCCGGACAAGATCACGGACGACGGCCGTGAGCAGCTTCGGGCGCTGGGCTTCAACGTCTGAGCCGCATCAGCCACAGATACGAACGGCGAGGTCCATCGGACCTCGCCGTTCGTGCTCACGTGCAGATGTTCCGAGCCCTGTCGGCCAAAGGGTGAACGCGCGCCGGCGGCAGGGCGGCATCATGACCGGGGTCGCGCCACGGCGCACAGCTCACCCACCGACAGGAGCCTCCGGATCATGGTCCACCGCGTCCCCCGTGCCCTCTGCCGCGCGCTGGCGGCCACAGCCCTGTGCGGCGCTCTCACCCTGGCGTCGGGCGGATGTACGGGGTCCGACGAGAAGGGCACCGGTGCGCCGGGCCGCACCACCGCCCCGCCGAAGGTGACGCTGCCCGAGCCGGGTGTCGGCTTCGACTACCAGATCGGCGGCTCCTACCCGCCCCCGGCCGGCGTACGGGCGGTCTCCCGCGACCGCGCCGCGAAACCGGCGCCGGGTCTCTACAACATCTGCTATGTCAACGCCTTCCAGGCCCAGCCCGACACCGAGGACTGGTGGCGCTCGCACCACCCCGGCCTGCTGCTCCGCGACGACGAGGGCGCGCTGGTGATCGACCGGGACTGGGACGAGGCCGTGCTGGACATCTCGACACCCGCCAAGCGCGGTCAGCTCGCCGAGGTCGTGGGGGAGTGGATCGACGACTGCGCCACAGCCGGCTACCAGGCGGTCGAGGCCGACAACCTCGACTCGCACGAGCGGTCCGACGGACTGCTGAGCGCCGAGGACAACGTGGCCTTCGGCAGGATGCTCGCCGCCCGGGCCCATGCCGCCGGTCTGGCGATCGGCCAGAAGAACGCCGCCGGACTCGCCGGGCAGGGGCGGAGCCTCGGCTTCGACTTCGCGGTCGCCGAGGAATGCGGACAGTACGACGAGTGCGACGCCTACGCGGACGCCTACGACGATCGGGTGTTCGTCATCGAGTACCGCGCGGCCGGCCTCGCCACCGCCTGTAAGGGATGGGGTGAACGGCTGTCGATCGTCCTGCGCGACCTGGACGTCGTACCCGAGAGGGAATCCGAGTACCGCCGTCGGACGTGCTGATCCGGGACCTGCGATCGACGCAGGCATTCGAATGCAGGGGCTTTATGTACGGGCGTACGTAACGTTGTGTACGCTCGTACATATGGGATACCTGCTGCTCGCCGGAGCCATTGCCGCCGAGGTGGCCGCCACCACCGCCATGAAGTACAGCGACGGATTCAGCAGGCTCGTGCCGTCGCTGCTGACCGCCGTCGGATACCTCCTCTCCTTCACACTGCTCGCCCAGACCCTCAGGACCGTCGCCGTGGGCACGGCCTACGCGATCTGGGCCGGAGTGGGTACCGCGGCCATCGCCACCATCGGGATCGTCTTCCTCGGGGAGGGGATGACGGTCACCAAGGCCGCCGGCATCGCGCTGATCATCGTCGGCGTGGTGGTGCTGAACCTGGGCGGTGCGCACTGATGGCCCGCCGCTACGACCCCGAGCGACGTCAGCGGATCATCGACGCGGCGATCCGGGTCGTCGGGGAGAAGGGCATCGCGGGGCTGAGCCACCGTACGGTCGCCGCGGAGGCGGATGTGCCGCTCGGCTCCACGACGTACCACTTCAAGACTCTCGACGATCTGCTGGTCGCCGCGCTGCGCCAGGCCAACGAGGGCTTCGCCAAGGTGATCGCCGCGCACGGCGCCGCGGCGGACCCGCACACCGACCTGGCCGCTCAACTCGCGGGCTGGATGGGCGAGTGGCTCGCCGGCGACCGCACCGGGGTGGAGCTGGAGTACGAGCTCTACCTGGCCGCCCTGCGCCGCCCCGCCCTGCGCCCGGTGGCCGCCGAGTGGGCCCAGGACCTGGCCGACCGCCTGTCCCACCGCACGGACCCCGTGACCGCGCGGGCGCTGGTCGCGCTGATGGACGGGATCTGCTTGCAGGTGCTGCTGACGGAGGTGCCGTACGACGAGGGGTATGCGCGGGAGGTGCTGCGGCGGGTGATCGCGTGAGGTACGGGTGGACCGGACCCTGAGACGGTGTCGCCGCCGGTTGGCCCGGGTGGCCCCCCGCCGGTTAGGTTGCCCTCATGACCGACACGACTACTCCCCGCACCACCGGCGCCGTGGCCGCCGGCCTTGCCACGATCGCTGCGGACGGCACTGTTCTCGACACCTGGTTCCCCGCGCCCGAGCTCGTCGCCGAGCCGGGCCCCTCCGGCAGCGAGCGGCTGTCGGCCGAGCAGGCCGCCCAGCTGCTCGGCGGTGGCGCCACCGCGGCGGTCGGGCCGGACGCCCGCCGGGGCGTCGAGGTCGTCGCGGTCCGCACGGTCATCGCCTCGCTCGACGAGAAGCCGATCGACGCGCACGACGTCTATCTCCGTCTGCACCTGCTCTCCCACCGCCTGGTCAAGCCGCACGGCCTGAGCCTGGAGGGCCAGTTCGGTTTCCTCGCCAACGTCGCCTGGACCTCCCTCGGCCCGGTCGCCGTCGACGACGTCGAGAAGGTCCGCCTGAACGCCCGCGCCGAGGGCCTGCACCTCCAGGTGACCTCGATCGACAAGTTCCCGCGCATGACGGACTACGTGGCGCCGAAGGGCGTGCGCATCGCCGACGCCGACCGGGTCCGCCTGGGCGCGCACCTCGCCGAGGGCACCACGGTCATGCACGAGGGCTTCGTCAACTTCAACGCCGGCACGCTCGGCACGTCGATGGTCGAGGGCCGTATCTCCGCGGGTGTCGTCGTCGGCGACGGTTCCGACATCGGGGGCGGTGCCTCCACCATGGGCACGCTGTCCGGCGGCGGCAACGTGATCATCACCATCGGCGAGCGCTGCCTGATCGGCGCCGAGGCGGGCGTCGGCATCGCGCTGGGCGACGAGTGCGTCGTCGAGGCGGGCTTGTACGTCACCGCGGGCACCCGCGTGACCATGCCCGACGGGCAGATCGTCAAGGCCCGCGAGCTCTCCGGCGCCTCCAACATCCTCTTCCGCCGCAACTCGGTCACCGGCACGGTGGAGGCCCGCCCGAACAACGCGGTGTGGGGTGGCCTGAACGACATCCTGCACAGCCACAACTGACGCACCTGCTCTTCGTCGAGCGCCCTTCCGCGGCCCCAGGGCGGCCCGGGAGGGCGCTCGTGCGTGTGCGCCGGCGGCCGAGGGATCGACGGCCCCGCGACCGGACCGCCAAAGTCGGCGCGGACGCGCTCTCGTACGGGTTACTCGGCGTGACCTCCGGGTGGTTCAGGCAGATGAACGGGTGGACGCAGTTTCCGATCACATGCCGAACCGACGAAATGAGGGCCGATGGTGGATCGAGGGAAGATGAGCGAGCGGACGCGGAGCGTGCTGCGGTTGGTGGTCGGGGTGGTGACCGTGGCGGGGGCGTGCTGGTTGCCGGCCGGGCAGGCGTACGCGGATGAGACGAACACGGCATCGCACAACGGGCCGCGCATCGGGCTGGTCAACCTCGGTCAGGTGGACGACCCCATGGAGGATGTGCTGGAGCACTTCCTGCTCGTCGGTGACGGGTATTCCTGGGGCTGAGGGCTGACAGCGGAGAACGGCGGGGGCCGCAGGTGATGGGTGGGGCTCGTATCGCGCCTGAGTGCGGTACGAGCCCCACTCAGGCTTTCCCGGTCCCGGCGCGCGTGGCGAGCCCGCCGCCCGGCCCGTAGCGGGCCGATCAGCGCGACATGAAGTCCTGGTGGGCGGCCAGCAGTTGTTCGACCGCCTCGCGGCCTGCGGGCCGCAGCGGTGTGCGGACCGGGCCGGCGGGGAGACCGAGTGCGTGGAGGAGCGCCTTGGCGGTGACGGCGCCCGGCAGCCCTGCCGCCATCATCAACTCGATGAGGGGCGTGGCGCGTTGCTGGAGGCGGGCGGACGCGGCGGTGTCACCCGCGTCGAAGGTGTCCAGCACGGAACGCAGGTGGCGGGGGATCACGTTCGCGACCGTGCTGATGTACCCGGCGCCGCCCACGGCGTACAGGGCGAGATTGTGCTCGTCGCAGCCCGCGTAGTACGCCAACTCCGTGCGGGCGAGGACCTTCTGCGCGGCCAGGAAGTCGTAGGAACAGTCCTTCACCGCCACGATCCTGGGGTGCTCGGCGAGACGGATCAGGGTCTGAGGCTCCACGCGGGTGCCGGTCCGGCCCGGGATGTCGTAGAGCACGAGGGGCAGTCCGGTCGCGTCGGCGATGTCGCGGAAGTGTGCCTCGACGGCGTCCTGCGGGGGCCTGCTGTAGTAAGGCGAGACCACCAACAGGCCGTCGGCGCCCGCCTTTTCGGCCGCCAGGGCCAGCTCCACGGTGTGCCGGGTGTCGAAGGTGCCCACACCCGCGACGACCGACGCCCGGTCACCCACTGCTTCCCGGACGGCCCTGATCAGATCCGACTTCTCCGCGTCCGTCGTGGTCGGCGACTCGCCGGTCGTGCCCGAGAGCACCAGGCCGTCGCAGCCCTCACCCACCAACAGGTCGGCCAGATGCTGGGCGCCGTCGAGGTCGAGCGACCCCACGTCGGTGAAGGGCGTGATCATGGCGCACAGGGCGCGGCCGAAGGGCGGGGCGGGGGTGGGCGGCGTGGCGGCGGTCGTCATGGGAACAGTCTCGGCCGGACCATTTCGTAGCTCCACTTAATTTTTCTACGACGTATTCGTAAGTGATGGTGAGGGGTTCGGCTTGTCTGCGGCATTGTTCGCTGTGCCCGAACTCCGTGCCGAGGACGTGCTGTTGCGGGGCCGGCCTCGACAGGTCCCGGGCAACGGTCGGCCGGCCGGGTGAACCGGGGGCCGGTGGCGGACGGCAGGGGTAGTGGGGGCCGGTCCGGGTACCCGGGAGGTCCGAACCGAGAGGAGGCGGACACCGTGACCGGGAACACGGCCCCCGAACCGGCGCCCCAAGGGCACCACTCGGTGGGCGAACTCGTAGGGCAGGCGGGCGAACAGCTCTCCCGGCTCGTACGGCAGGAAGTCGCCCTCGCCAAGGAGGAACTGGCCGAGAAGGGGCGGCGCGCCGGTCGCGGCGGTGGCCTGCTGGGTGCGGCGGGCGCCGTCGCCTACGCCGGTCTGCTGTTCCTGGCCGTGGCCGCCACCGCCGCCCTCTCCCTGACGTTGGCCGTGTGGGCCGCTGCGTTGATCGTGACCGGGGTGCTGTTCGCGCTGGCCGCCCTGTTGGCGGCGACCGGCCGCACCCAGTTGCGTCAGGCCGCGCCCCCGGCGCCGGAAGAGGCGCTCGGCAACGTCAGGGCGGATGTCGAGGAGATCAAGGAAAGGGCCCATCGATGACGCAGAAGAAGGCGGGGGACAAGAGCGCCGCGCAGGCCGCGAAGAAGGCTGCCGCCGCGGGCAGGACCGCCACCGGCAAGGCCACCTCAACGGGTAAGGCCGCGACAGGCAAGGCCACCTCCGCGGGCAAGACCGCGGCAGGCACGGCCTCCTCCGCCGGGAAGTCGGCGGCGCAGAAGGCCGGCGGTGGGGCCAAGGGGCCCGAGGAGCTGCGCCGGCAGATCGAGCGGACGCGCGGTGAACTCGGCGAGACAGTCGCGGAGTTGGCCGGGAAGGCGGATGTGAAGGGCCGCGCCATGGCCCGCGCCGCCGACCTCAGGGACAAGGCGGGCGCGATGACCGTGCAACTGCGCAGCAGCGCGGCCCAGGCGGGCCACGCCGTGCAGGAGCGGGCGGCACGCGCCGGGCACGTCGTCCAGGACCGGGCGGCACAGGCTGGGCACACGATGCAGGACCGGGCATCGCAGGCCGGGCACACCGTCCAGGACAGGGCGACGCACGCCGGTCACGTGGTCGAGCACCGTGTGCCTCGCCCCGTCCGCACGGCGGTCCAGGCCGGGCTGCGGCACCCCCGGCCGGTCCTGATCGTCGGAGCGGCGGTCGGAGCGGCGGTCGCCGCGGGGGTGCTGCGGCGCCGACACCACTAGGAACGCACCCATCACAGCCTCTGTCGTGGGTCTGTGGGTACGCGGCGCGGAACCGGACGACGGTTCCGCGCCGCCGTCGCGTTCGGGCATGGCTCGCCGCCACGACAAGTCACTTGACCTCAAGTCCACTTGAGGTCAGAGGGTGATCAGTACACGCGCCGCACACAGCGCACGCGCCGCACACAGCGCACGCGCCGCACACAGCGCACGCGCCGCACACAGCGCACGCGCACGCAGCGTCCGCCGCGCGGGCGTCGCACACAGCGCCCGTATCGATCACCCGAAGGAGCCCGCCATGACCCGCCGCACCGACGCCCACCCCGACCTGACCCGTCCCGAGATCGGTGCCTCCCTCTTCAGCACCTGGCGCGTGGGCACCTCCCTGCGGCAGAAGCAGACCGTCGAGGCCATCGCCGGCACCTGGCAGCGCCGCCCCTGGCCCGCCGCGAACCTGCTCGGCTACCACGTCTACACCGGCGAGGACGCCTCCACCCTGCTCCACTACTCGCAGTGGAGCGGCGAGCAGGCCTACGAAGCCTTCGTCAAGACGCATCGGCAGGAGCGCGTCGACGAGATCGACATCGCCGTGCCGGGCATCGAGCGGGTGGGGCTGGGCCGCTACCGGCACTACCGCAGCGGCAGCCGGGACGGCGACACCCGCGTCCCAGGCAGCATCGTGGTCGTCGACATCGAGTTCGAGGGGCCCGACCCGGACCGTCAGCGTGCCTGGGTCGACGCCGTCTTCGAGGCGCTGGAGAGCGAGCCGGACCCCCACCCCGGCGGCATCTCCGCCCACTTCCACCTGAGCACCGACGGCACCCGCGTCCTCAACTACGCCGAGTGGGAGAGCGCCGAAGCCCACGCCGCGGCCCTTGCCGCCCCGGGCAACGGTGTCGGCTCGGCGACCGAGCTGTGGGAGCGCGTGCAGACCTGGCCGGGACTGAAGGGGAGCACGGTCAGCCGGTACGAGCACGCGCTCGGCCTCGTCCCCGGGTGAGCCTCATCCCCCGCACACCGACCCTGCACCGAAAGTTCCAACCGTCTGGACAAAAAAAGTTTTCGGTGAGACGGTGGACGCATGCTGGACGTCACCGTGATCGAGGACCCCGAGGCCGCAGCCGTCTCCCTGGACCCCACCAGGGCCCGGCTGCTCGCCGAACTGGCGGCCGGCCCCGCGTCGGCCGCCATGCTGGCCGGCAAGGTCGGGCTGCCCAGGCAGAAGGTGAACTACCACCTGAAGGCGCTGGAGCGGCACGGCCTGGTCGAGCTGGCCGGTGAGCGCCGCAAGGGCAATGTCACCGAGCGGCTGATGCAGGCGACCGCCGCGTCGTACGTGATCTCACCGCTCGCACTCGCCTCCGTGCAGCCGGATCCGGACCGCTTCCGCGACCAGCTCTCGGCCCGCTGGCTGCTCGCGCTCGGTGCCCGGCTCGTCCGGGACGTCGGCTCGCTGATCACGGGCGCGGCGAAGGCCCGCAAGAGGCTGGCGACGTACGCGCTGGACGGCGAGGTCCGCTTCGCCTCGGCCGCCGAACGGGCCGCCTTCATCCAGGAGTTGACGGCCGGCGTCACCGCGCTCATCGGCAAGTACGACGCGCCCGGGGCCGAGGGCGGGCGGGATCACCGGATCGTGGTCGCAGTCCACCCCACGGTCAAGCACCAGAACCCTGAACTCGACAGTCGGTAAGCAGGAGCCCACCATGTCCAAGGAATTCGAGATCGTCCGTGAGTTCGAAGTCGACGCCTCGCCGGAGGAGGTGTGGGAGGCCGTCACCCAGGGGACCGCCGCGTATCTGTGGCCGATGGATCCCCCCGAGCCGCGTGTCGGCGGCGCCGCGGCCTTCGGCTCCGAGGTCACCGCCTGGGATCCGCCGAACCACCTCACCGTCCGCAGCGAGGACGTCGGATTCCCGACCCAGTCGGTCAACCAGCTGGAGCACGTCATCGAGGCGCGCGACGGCGGCAAGCGTGCCTGGGTCCGCTATGTGCACAGCGGGATCTTCACCGACGACTGGGACACCCAGTACGACGGCGCCGCCAAGCACACCGACTTCTATCTGCACACCCTGCGCGAGTACCTGACGCACTTCGCGCCCAGCCCGGTGACCTTCGCCCAGCTCGAAGGGCCGCAGGCGAGCCAGGCGCCGGACGCCTTCGCCGCCGTCCGAGCGGCGCTCGGGCTCGGCGGCGACGACGCGAGCGGCGCGCGGGTGACCGTACGGGGACCGGAGGTCTTCGACGCCGTACTCGACTACCGCAACCCGTACTTCATCGGGCTGCGCACCGACACCGCGCTCATCCGTCTCTTCGGGCGCAACCACTGGGGCGCCCCGGTCGGCATCAGCATCCACGACTTCGCGCCGGACGCCGACGCCGAGGCGGCCGAGGCGGCCTGGCAGGGCTGGCTGAACGGAGTGTTCAGCCGGCCCTGAACCCCGGCCGGGGTTACGGACGGAACCGCAGCACCTGCGGGTCGTGGTCGCTGATCTGGTCGTTGAACTCAGCGTTGATGTGCACGCTGTCGTACTCGAAGTCGCAGGAGCGCCGGATCGACGGGCTGACCAGGATCTGGTCGAGCGTCTGGGCGTTGCCCTGGTAGACATACGAGTAACGCTCGCTCCTGGGCAGCGACTTGATCGCCGACCACAGCGCGCCGTCCTTCTCCAGCAGCTCGGCGGTGCCGGAGAACTCGAAGTCGTTGATGTCTCCGAGGGTGACGACGTCCGCGTTCTTCTGGACGGCCAGGATGTCCTTGACGAAGGCGTTCACCGCACTCGCCTGGAGGTGGCGCTGGGTCTCCGAGCTACGGGTCGGCGGCTGGTACTGCGCGTGCAGCGACTGGTCGCCGCCCTTGGAGGCGAAGTGGTTGGCGATCACGAAGACCGTCCGGCCACGGAAGGAGAACTCACCGGCCAGCGGCTTGCGGCTGTTCGTCCAGGCCGCGTTCGCCGGGTCGATCCGGCCGGGGGAGACGGTCAGCGCCGCCTTGCCCTTCACCTTGGTCACGCCGGCGGCGGTCGTGGCGTCGCCGCCCGCGCGGTCCACGAAGGAGACGCGCTCCGGGTTGAACAGGAACACCTGGCGGATGTTGCCGCCGGGCTCACCGCCGTCGGCCTTGTCGACCGGGTCGATGGAACGCCACTCGTAGGCCGGACCGCCCGCGGCGACGATCGCGTCGATCAGCTTCCGCATGGTCTGGTCGGCGGCGACCGTGCCGTCGTTCGTCGCGCCGTTGTTGTCCTGGATCTCCTCCAGGGACACGATGTCGGGCGACTGGAGGTTGTTCACGATCGCGGAGGCGTGCGCGTCGAAGGTGCCGTCGGACGGGTCCAGGTTCTCGACGTTGTACGTCGCGACCGCCAGCTCGCCGCGCCCCTGCTTCTGCGTCGTCTCCCGCTTCAGGCCACCGCTCTTGAGCGTGCCCAGCTCGCTCGCGACGAGGGTGTAGCCGCCGAACTGGGTGTAGTCCAGCGGGCCGGTGGTGCTGCCGGCGAGCGTGTCACCGACGTTCGCGACCGGGAACTCGGCGCCCGGGCCGAGGGACTGGATCTGGAGCCGGCCGGTGTTCTGGGAGTCGTAGGAGCCGTAGACCGTGGTGCCGCGGCGGTTGCGGTGCTCCCACGGCTTGACGGTCACCCACAGCTCGTGGAAGTCGTCGGTCGCGGTGACCACCCGGGCGTCGGCGATCCGGACGTTCATGCCCTCGAGGGACTCGTAGAAGTCCAGGGCGTACTTCGTCGGCCGCAGCGTCAGGCCGTTCACCGAGCCGTTCGCGGCACTGTCGCCGGCCGGGGTGTACCGGTGCGGCACCGAGTCCTCGTCGACGGCCGTCGCGGCGGGCACGGCGTTGCCGCTGGAGACGACGGTGACCGTCGGCTTGGTGATCTCGGTCAGCGACTGGTTGCCGGAGGAGGCGCCGCCCGGCACGTACTCCGTGACCGTGCCCGAGACCAGCACCGAGTCGCCGACGGCGACCTTCGGGGTGGAGCTGGTGAAGACGAAGACGCCCTCGCTGGTGGCCGGGTCGGCATCGGGGCTCGGATCCTGGATCCAGAAACCTCTGGAGGAGCCGTAGGTGCGTACGCCGGTGACGATTCCGGCCACGTCCGTGACCTGCTTGCCGGCGTACGGCGATATTCGGGTGCTGCCCTGGATGTCATGGATGCGCACGGAGTCGGCGTGCGCCGGAGCGGTGAGGGCGACGGTGGACGCCGCGGAACAGACGGCGGCGACGGTGAGCGCGGCGAGACGCGCGGACTTCTTGCTCGGCAACGGGATCCCTCCGGGGACGTATGTGAGCGCCGGGACGAGGGTGGTGCAGTGGAACGGTGGATGCAGGCGCGACCGGTGGGGCGGTGGCGACGCGCGTAGAAAATACAGTGAACAGATGTCCCCCGACTTCTACGCGCGTCAATCTCCTGCCTGCTCAGGCCAGTTGTCAAGGTTTCGGCCATGTACACCTCCTGACGTGTAGATGAACCGGGCGGCATGGGTGGAAATCCGTCTAGGCTGAGCGGTTGAGCCGTGATGTGTACGGCAAGGGCCGTGTCGCG
The DNA here is from genome assembly GCF_043673425.1 of Streptomyces sp. M41. Classification (NCBI taxonomy): domain Bacteria; kingdom Bacillati; phylum Actinomycetota; class Actinomycetes; order Kitasatosporales; family Streptomycetaceae; genus Streptomyces; species Streptomyces sp. M41. The sequence goes on from NZ_JBIMKE010000023.1 coordinate 115,406, forward strand.
TACGGCCACGCAGAGCGCTCTAGGAGAACCCGCCGATGTCAGACAGCTCCCCCCTGCCGCCGGTGCGGCTGCACCCCGAAGCGGAGCTGGCGCGTGACGCGCTGTCCACGCCGTTGCTCTCCCGGGCCGTCCGGCTGGCCCGCTGGGCCGGGCCCGACACCCGCATCGACGCTGGCGGCGGCCTCGTCGACGAGCAGCTGCCCGGCGCCGCCGAGGTGCTCGGGCTGAGCGGGGACGACGCCGCGGCCGACGCCGGCGCGGCCTGGCGGGTGGCCGTCGACACCGGACTGGTCGAGGTCGTCGACGAGGAGGCCGGCACCGTCGCGCCCGGCGCCGATCTGTCCCTGCTGACCGGCGGCTCGCCGCAGGACGTGCTCGGCGTGTGGCTCGGGACGCTGGAGACGGTCCTCGCCGACGCGAGCGTGCCCGACCTGGACGACCTCGTCGACGCCATGGACGCGGGCGGCGAGGTCGACTTCTCCTCCCTGGACTGGGACCCGGAGGCCGAGGCGGAGTTCCTCGACGGCGTGCTCGGCAACCTCTATCTGCTGACGGCCGGCGAGGACGGGCCCGGCGAGGCCCCGGTGCCGCTGCCGGCCCTCGCCGCGTCGATGATCGTGCCCAGCGACATGGGCGAGCCCACCAACGACGTGCTGGAGCAGGTCTCCGACGCGATGATGCGGCTCGACGACCAGTTCCGGCTGCTGGAGCCGGCCGGGCTGGTGGAGTACCAGCCCGTGGACGAGGCCCTGATGGCCGACATCGACGGCGCCACCGAGGAGGTGCCGGCCGACGTCGACGACACCGACGTCTCGCGCTACGGCATGGTCCGGCTGACCCCGCTCGGGCTGTACGGGATGCGGGCGCGGCTGCTGGAGGCCGGATTCGAGGCGCCCGCCGTCGGTGACCTCGCGGACAAGGGCGCAGACGTGCTGCTCGCCGGGACGGCGACCTTTCCGCCTCTCGCCGCGCAGGCCGAGACCGAGCTGTGGCTGGCCCGGCGTGAAACCCTGCCGGCGGCAGGGGAGTTGCTGGCGGCGGCGCGGGGTTCGGACGCGGGGGCCCCGCTGCGGCGGCTGCGCTGCCAGCAGGCGCTGTCCCTGGTGGGCGCCGAGGCCGAGCCGGCGCTGCGGGAGGTGCTCGACGACGCCGAGCTGGGCGGGCTGGCCCGGGTCTGGCTGACCGAGCGGGGCGCCGAGGACGTGCCGGCGCCGTCCCAGGACCTGGTGTTCTGGCTGACCGTCGACACGGTCGCCGCGCAGCTGGCCGCGGAGGGCAACTCCGACGAACTGCGGGCGCTGGTCGAGGGGCTGGCGGCACAGCACAGCGGGTTCTTCGCTGCGGCCTGGCGGGTGGACCATCCGGCCACGGCGGATGTGCTGGAGGCGATGGGGCGGCTGCACCCCGACAAGAAGATCGCGAAGGAGGCCCGAAAGGCCGCGTTCAAGGCGCGGTCGCAGCAAGGAGGTTGAGCCCGGCCCCTGGCCCTCGGCCTGCGGGTGCGGATGTGACTGCGCGTGCGGGTGCGGGTGCGGGTCGAGCATGGGCCGGCCGCGCGTTCCGTTGACGTCCGTGGTCTGGGACCCGGGCGCTCGCGGGCTCGCGCCCACCCGGCGGGGCAGCATATGGATGCAGTCCCGCGCCCCTTGGCGCGCCGTTCATCCGGAGTTCAGACATGGGCGGGAGCGTGGCGCCGATCCGCAGGCCGCCACCTCCCACGGCACACCCACCGTCACAGGAGACACCATGTCGCTCACCCGCAGGGACTTCGCCAGAAACTCCGCGTTCACCGGTGCCGGAGTCGTGCTGGCCGGGAGCGCCGGCGTCCTCGGCAGCGCACCGAACGCACTCGCGTCCACCGAGCCCGAGCCGGAGGCCGCCGGCGAGTCGGCCGGGCGCGACTGTGGCCGCGGCGTCGGATACGGACCGCTGCTCCCGGACCCCGAGGGGATCCTCGCGCTGCCCGCCGGATTCAAGTACCGCGTCATCACCTACAGCGGCCAAACCACACTGGAGTCCGGCGAGTTCACCCCCTCCAACCACGACGGCACCGCCGCGTTCGACGGGCCGCGCGGCACCACCCTGCTCGTCAACAACCACGAGCTGAAGGGCCCGCGCGCCAACTGGAAGCACCCCGTCCCGCTCACCGAGGGACTCGTCTACGACCCCGCCGCCTCCGGCGGCTGCACGGTCGTCGAGGTCCGCCGGGACGGCCGGGTCGCCGAGTGGGTCGGCATCGCCGGTACCTCCACCAACTGCGCCGGTGGCCGCACCCCTTGGGGCACCTGGCTGACCTGCGAGGAGAACTCCGACAAGGCCGGCACCAACGGCATGACCAAGGACCACGGATACGTCTTCGAGGTCGACCCGGTCGACCGCCGCGCCAACCGGAACCCCAAACCGCTGAAGTTCTTCGGCCGCTACGACCACGAGGCCGTCGTCATCGACCCCAGGCGCGGCCACGCCTACCTCACCGAGGACGCCGCCGCCCCCAACGGCCTGTTCTTCCGCTGGACCCCGCCGAAGGGCTTCGCGTACGGCCGCGGCACGTTCCGTGCCCTCGCCGACGACGCCGGCGTCCTCCAGGCGCCCAAGTGCTTCGACTCCGGCGGCAGGTTCGTCGACGACCTCTCCCGAGCCACGAGGATCGGCACGGTCTACGGCGTGGACTGGGTGGACGTCCCCGACCGCGACGCGCGCACCACGCCGGTGCGCAAGCAGTTCGCCGACGACCAGATCACCCGCGCCCGCAAGCTGGAGGGCATGTGGTGGGGCGACGGCGGCGCCTACGTCGTCTCCTCCTACGCCCGTGAGGAAAGCCCCGAACGACACGACGGCCAGGTCTGGTTCTACGACCCCAGGCGGCGCACCCTGACCCTCAAGGTCCTCCTCGGCGTCAACCCCGACCCCGCCGCGGACGGCGCCTACGACGGCCCCGACAACATCACCGTCTCCCCCTACGGCGGCTTGATCCTCGCCGAGGACGGCGAGGGCGTCCAGCACCTCTTCGGCGCCACGGACAGCGGCCGTACGTACCCCATCGCGCGCAACGAGCTGAACATCGGCACCGAGGACGAGCCCGAGTACAGCGAGTTCGCCGGTGTCACCTTCTCTCCCGACGGACGGACCCTGTTCGCCAGCATCCAGACCCCCGGCATTCTGCTCGCCATCACCGGGCCGTGGAAGCGGCAGCGGCGGTAGTTAATTCATTCGCCCGGCCCGAGTCGCGCCTCCTACAGTGAGATCACGACAGCACGCACCTCCCGGTGCGAAGGCGGCGGTTACTTCTTGCAGAGAATCCCGACCGCAGCCGAATTGATCTCGGGAGGCGCAGCTCATGGTGGGTGCCCGGTGCGCAGGCAACGGTTACTTCATCGGATCTGGCGGTTGCGGGTTCGAATCCCGTCATCGACTTCTGGTCGGTGTAGCTCAATTCGGCAGAGCACCAGGCTAAAGTCCGTCGCCGACTCCTGATCTCGGGCACCCTCCATTTGCCGCGCCTCCCTCCGAAACACCAGTGAATTGGGGGGAATTCATCATGGCGCGATTCAACACCCGGACCCCGGGGTCGCGGCCCACCTCGCGGGTCACCTCGACCGGCCGTGTCCTTCGTACCTACGAGGGCGGCCGGGGCCGCGAGCGCGACGCGCGCTCCGAGCTCTACCTGCTCGCCGTCGCCAACTTCGTCACCCAGCGGACCTTCTACGAGACCGGCGCCGACCGCGACGACCGCTTCGCCCGGCTCGTGCGCGAGCTCGCCGTGACCGACCCCCACTGGACGGCCGGCCTGCTCGGCTGGCTGCGCGGCGAGGGGGGCCTGCGTACCGCCTCGGTCGTGGGCGCCGCCGAGTACGTGCACGCACGGCTGGCGGCCCAGGTCACCGCCGGTCCGTCGAACCGGCAGGTCATCGCCTCCGTGCTCCAGCGGCCGGACGAGCCCGGCGAGCTGCTCGCGTACTGGACGGCGGTACACGGCCGCAACGTCCCCAAGCCCGTGAAGCGCGGCATCGCCGACGCCGTACGGCGCCTCTACAACGGAAAGTCGCTGCTGAAGTACGACACCGCGGCCAAGGGCTACCGCTTCGGCGACGTCCTCAACCTGGTGCACGCGGCGCCGGACCCGGACAAGCCGTGGCAGGGCGAGCTGTTCCGGTACGCCCTCGACCGCCGGCACAACCCGGACACCGCGGTGCCGCCCGCGTCCGACCGCACCCTGGTCGCGCACCGCGAGCTGATGGCGCTGCCCGTCGAGCAGCGGCGCGCCGTAGTGACCTCGCCGGGGGGCACCGAGCGGCTCGCGGCGGCCGGAATGACCTGGGAGGCGCTGGCCGGCTGGCTCCAGGGGCCGATGGACAAGGCGGCCTGGGAGGCCGTGATCCCGTCCATGGGCACCATGGCGCTGGTGCGCAACCTGCGCAACTTCGACCAGGCGGGCGTCGGCGACGAGGTCGCCGCCCAGGTCGCGGCCCGGATCAGTGACCCCGCCCAGGTCGCGCGGTCCCGGCAGTTCCCCTTCCGGTACCTCGCCGCGTACCTGCACGCGCCCTCGCTGCGCTGGGCGTACCCGCTGGAGCAGGCGCTCGGACACTCGCTGGCCAACGTGCCCGCGCTGCCCGGCCGCACGCTGGTGCTGGTCGACCGCTCGGGCTCGATGTTCTGGTCGCGGCTGTCGGACCGCTCGGAGCTCAACCGGGCCGACGCGGCGGCGATCTTCGGTGCGGCGCTCGCGCTGCGGGCGAAGAAGGCGGACCTGGTCCAGTTCGGCACCGACAGCCGGACGGTGTCCTTCCGCCGCGGCGAGTCCGTGCTGAAGGTCCTGGAGCGCTTCGCCGACCTCGGCGGCACCAACACCACCGAGGCGGTGCGCCGGCACTACCGCGGCCACGACCGGGTGCTGATCGTCACCGACGAGCAGTACGCGGCCAGCCACCACGGCGACCCGACCGAGCAGGTGCCGGCCCATGTGCCCGTGTACACCTGGAACCTCGCCGGGTACCGGGCGGGCCACGGCCCGTCGGGCAAGGGCAACCGGCACACCTTCGGCGGCCTGTCGGACGCGGCCTTCCGGATGGTGCCGCTGCTGGAGAGCGCCCAGGACGCCAGCTGGCCCTGGGCTGCCTGAGAACCGAAGGATTTGCCGAGCGATCCACCGAGCCCGGAGTGGCCCGCACCGCGTGGGGAGTGCGGGCCACTCCCAGTGGCGCGGCTGCCGGCGGGGGAGGAGCCGATGAGCGGCGCCGAAGCCTGGGTGGTGGTTTCCGAGCTCCTGGTGCGAGCCTCGGCCTGACGCCCGCGCACGCACCGCGCTCGACCACCGGACTCGACGCCGGGCCCGGACCGGCTCAGGTCAGACGACTCGTCACGGAGTCGGAAGCAGCAGTGAAGCGCGACTCGTCACGGAGTCGGAAGCAGGAGTGAAGCACCACTCGTCATGGAGGCGGAAGAAGTGAAGCGCATCGGCATCATCGGAGTGGGCGAGATCGGCCGGGCCGTCGTGGCCGGGCTGTGCGACGGGACCGACCCTGCGCCCGAGGTGTTCCTCTCCCCCCGAGGCGCCCGCACGGCCGACGAACTGTCGAAGCGTTACGACGGCGTACAGGTGTGCGCCGACAACCAGGAGGTGGTCGACCGCTCCGAGCTGATCGTCATCGCCGTACGCCGGCAGGACCGGCACGAGGCCCTGGCCGGCTTGCGGGTGGACGGCGACAAGGTCGTGGTCAATGTGATGGCCGGCGTCGGCAACGACGATCTGCGCCGGTCACTGGCGACCGACGCCCCGCTAGTGCGGGCCATCCCCCTGCCGGACATCCGCGAACGGCGGTCGGTCACGGTCGTCCACCCGGCGCACCCGCAGGTCGACGCCCTCTTCGAGCGGACGGGCGGAGTGCTTCCTGTCGCGGACGAGGCGGCCTTCGACGTGTTCTCCGCGCTGACCGGGACACTGACCGCCCACTACGCGTATCTCGCCACACTCACGTCATGGGCCGTCGGCCAGGGCCTCGATCCCGACGACGCCGACCGGTATGTCCGCAGCCTCTTCCAGGGCGTCGGCCGCGCCCTGAACGACGGGACCCGCTCCCTGGACCGGCTCGCCGCCGACCACGAGACCCCGAACGGCAGCAACGAACGCATCCGCACGACCTGGTTCGACCCGGCCAACTCCGCCGCTCTGAAGTCGGCCCTCGACGACCTCCTGGCGGACCTGAGGTAGCCGAGGAGGTTCCGGGAGTCTCGGATGCCCGGATGCCCGGATGCCCGGAGGCACGGATGCTCCGGAAGAGGGGGCGGCCCGCAGCCACTGTCCCCTCTTCCCTCGACTCGTGCGCCGCCCCGACTCGTACGGCGCTCGCGTCGGTCCTACAGGGCCTGTGCCGCGGGCTTCACCATCCCCCGGACCGTCCGGGACTTCACGAAGTCGCCCATCGCCGTCATCTCCCACTCCCCGGAGAACTGCCTGATCAGCTTGGCCATCATCACGCCCGTCTGCGGTTCGGCGCCGGTGAGGTCGAAGCGGACGAGCTCTTCGCCGGTCGTGGCGTCGAGGAGACGGCAGTAGGCCTTGGCGACCTCGGTGAACTTCTGGCCGGAGAACGAGTTGACCGTGAAGACCAGCCCGGTGACCTCCATGGGCAACCGGCCGAGGTCGACCGTGATGACCTCGTCGTCACCGCCGCCCTCACCCGTGAGATTGTCGCCGGAGTGCCTGATCGCGCCGTTCACGATCTGGAGCTTGCCGAAGTAGCAGCTGTCGATGTGGTTGCGCTGCGGGCCGTAGGCGATGACCGAGGCGTCCAGGTCGATGTCCTTGCCGCGGTACGCCGGTTCCCAGCCGAGGCCCATCTTTACCTGGGAGAGGAGGGGCTGGCCGCCCTTGATGAGGGAGACGGTCTGGTTCTTCTGGAGGCTGACCCGGCCCTTGTCGAGGTTGATCTTGCCGGCGCCGGGGGCGGGCGCAGCGGGCGCGGGCGGGGCCGGGGGAGCGGCGGGTGCCTGGGGCGCGGGGGGAGTCGACATGGGCGGTGCCGGCGGGGCGGCGGGCGGCGGCATGGTGGGCTGCGGCGGAGCCACGGGGGCGGCTGCGGGGGCCGGTTCCTCGACCGTGACGCCGAAGTCGGTGGCGATACCGGCCAGGCCGTTGGCGTAGCCCTGGCCGACCGCGCGGGCCTTCCAGGCGCCGTTGCGCAGATAGATCTCGACGATCACCAGCGCTGTCTCGGAGCCGAGCTGCGGGGGTGTGAAGGTGGCCAGGACGCTGTTGTCGTCCGCGTTGCGGATGGTGGCCGTCGGTTCGATGCCCTGGAAGGTCTGGCCGGCGGCGTCGGGGCTGGCGGTGACGACGATCTTCTCGATGCCGGGGGGTACGGCCGCGGTGTCGACCGTGATCGCGTCGGGGCTGGTGCCGCCGCCCGAGCGGTACGTCACGCCCGGGCCGGAGGGCTGGTTGTAGAAGATGAAGTCGTCGTCGGAGCGCACCTTGCCGTCGGCGGTGAGCAGCAGGCCCGATACGTCGAGCCGCACCGGGGCGGCGACGTCCACCGTCACGCGGCCGGCGGAGAGAGGGATGTTCGAGCCGGGGGTCATAGCTGTCATGGTCCGTGAACGAGCGGGGGCGCTTTACCGTTCCCTTACCCGGGGCCATTCGGCGGGCGACGCGGTTTTCCCGCCCCCGCTGCCCCTACCCGTCCCATCCCGGGGGCTGCCGCCCCCGGACCGCCGCTTCGGCCCTGAACGGGCCTTGTCCTCGAACTCCCCCAGAGGGGGTGCCCCCGGACGGGCTGGAAAATCAGCCCCTCCGGCGCTCGCCGGCGGAGCGGGGTCTGGGGCGGAGCCCCAGAAGGATGGGGCGGGTAGGGGCGGCGGGGGCGAGGAAAACTCCCTACGGCACCACCACGATCTTCCGCCCCACCCCCGACGCGAACTGCTCCAACGCCTCCGGGTACCGCTCCAGCGGGATCCGGTCGCTGATGAAGATCTCGGGGTCCAGGACCCCGTTCGCGAACAGCTCCGCCGCGCGCTCGAAGCTGTGCAGGACCGCCATCGAACCCGTGATGGTGATCTCCTGGTTGTAGATGCGGTACGGGTCGATGGTCACGCGCGTCGCGTAGTCCGCGACCCCGAACTGAAGGAACGTGCCCGCCTTGGCCACCCGGTCCAGGCCGTCCTGGATCGCCGCCGCGTTCCCCGTGGCGTCGACGACCAGGTCCCAGCCCTGCGGGCGGTCCAGTTCGTCCGGGTTCGCGGCGGACGCCGAGACGCCGAGCCTGCGGGCGGTCTCCAGGCGGGCCGGATTCACGTCCACCACATCCACGCTCGCCGCGCCGGTCCGCTTGGCGAGCTCCAGCATCATCAGGCCCATCGTGCCCGAGCCGTAGATCAGGACGTGGGCGCCGAGGCGGGAGTTCAGCACGTCGTAGCCGCGCACCGCGCAGGACAGGGGTTCCACCAGGGCCGCGTCCTGGGTGCGCACGTGCTCGGGGAGCTTCACGCAGTTCGCCACCGGGGCCACCGCGTACTGCGCGGCCCCTCCGGCGGTCGTCACGCCGATCGCCGCCCAGCGTTCGCACAGGTTGTTGTGGCCGGTACGGCAGTAGCGGCACTCGTAGCAGTACAGGGACGGGTCGACCGCCACCCGGTCGCCCACCGCCACCTCCGTGACCTGGGTGCCGACCCCGACCACCTCGCCCGCGAACTCGTGCCCCGGCACGATCGGCAGCTTCGGTGCGAACTCGCCCTGGAGGATGTGCAGATCGGTGCCGCACAGGCCGCAGGCCGCGACCTCGACGACGACCTCGCGCGGGCCCGGCGTCGGGTCCGGGACCTCGGTGACCACGGCCTTGCCCACGGACTCGATGACGGCGGCCTTCATTTCACGGCTCCCAACGACAGGCCCTGGACCAGCTTGTCCTGGGCGGCGAACCCCGCGGCGAGCACCGGCAGGGAGATGACGAGCGACGCGGCGCACACCTTCGCCAGGAACAGGCCCTGGCTGGTGATGAAGCCGGTCAGGAAGACGGGCGCGGTCTCCGCCACCACGCCGGTCAGTACGCGGGCGAACAGCAGCTCGTTCCAGCTGAAGATGAAGCAGATCAGGGCGGTCGCGGCGATGCCGGGGAGGGCGATGGGGGCCACGACGCGGGCCAGGATCGTCGGGAGTTTCGCGCCGTCCACCCTCGCCGCCTCGATGATCGCGACCGGGATCTCGGCGAGGAAGGAGTGCATCATCCACACCGCGATCGGCAGGTTCATGGAGGTGTAGAGGATGACCAGCAGCCAGATGTTGTCGAGCATGTCCGTGTTCTTCGCGAACAGGTACAGCGGCAGCAGGCCCGCCACGGCCGGCAGCATCTTCGTGGAGAGGAAGAAGAACAGGACGTCCGTCCACTTCTTCACCGGGCGGATCGACAGCGCGTAGGCCGCCGGGAGGGCGAGGACCAGGACGAAGAGGGTCGACGCCACCGATGCCACGGTCGAGTTGATCAGCGCCGGCCAGGGGCTCGCGCCGCCGCCCGCGCCGAAGAACTCGCGGTAGCCGTCCAGCGTCAGCGCGGCGGCGAAGGAGGGCGGGTTGGTCGCCGCGTCCTGCTCGGAGTGGAAGGACGTCAGCGCCATCCAGGCGATGGGCAGGAAGAACGCGATCCCGAGCAGCCAGGCCACCAGGCCGAGGCCCGCTCCCTTGCGGCGGCTGCGAAGTCGTACGGCCACGGCACTCATGCGCGTGACACCTCCTCGCGGAACAGGGACGACACCACGCGCAGCGCGAAGGTCGCGATGATGATCGAGCCGATGACCACCAGGACGCCCGCGGCCGAGGCGAGGCCGTTCTCATGGGCCTGGTAGAAGCTCTGGTAGACGGTGTAGGGGAGGTTGGCGGTGCCGAGGCCCCCGGACGTGATCGTGAAGACCGCGTCGAAGTTCTGGACGATGTAGATCGAGCCGAGCAGGGCGCCGAGTTCGAGGTAGCGGCGCAGGTGGGGGAGCGTGAGGTGGCGGAAGATCTGCCAGTCGCTCGCGCCGTCCACGCGGGCCGCCTCGATCTGCTCGTGGTCGCGGCTCTGGAGGCCGGCCAGCAGGATCAGCATCATGAACGGCGTCCACTGCCAGACCAGCGAGGCCTCCACCGCGAGCAGCGGGGTGTTGGAGATCCAGTCCGGCTGTGGGCCGCCCACATAGTGCAACAACCCATTGAACAGGCCGTATTCGGGGTTGTAGAGCACATGCTTCCAGAGCAGCGCGGCGGCGACGGGGACCACCAGGAACGGGGCGATCAGCAGGGTGCGGACCACTCCCCGGCCCTTGAACCTCCGGTCCAGGAGGAGGGCCAGGATCAGACCGAGGACCAGGCTCGCCAGTACCACCGCGACGGTCAGCAGCACCGTCGTCCACACCGACTGGCGCAGGTCGGCGTCGGTGAGGACCTCCTGGTAGTTGGCGAATCCGGCGAACCGGCGGGCGTCCGGATACAGGGAGTTCCAGTCGAAGAACGAGATCACCAGCGTGGCCACGAACGGCAGCTGGGTCACCACGATCATGAAGATCAGGGCGGGCAGCAGGGGCGCCCGGGTCGCCCAGGCGCGCAGCCGGGCGGAGGGTGGGCGGGGTGTGGTACGCACGGGAGTCGTGGCCACGGGGGCCGTTGTCGTCGCTGTCATCGCCCCTCGTACTCCTCGGAGATCTCGTCGGCGAGCTGCTGGGACTTCTTCAGGGCCGTCTCGACGGACTGGCGTCCGGCGATGGCCGCGCTGATCTCCTGGGAGACCTTGGTGCCGAGGTCGGTGAACTCGGGGATACCGACGAACTGGATGCCGGGCGCGGGCCGCGGCTGTACGCCGGGGTCGTTCGGGCGGGCGCCCTCGATGGCCTCCTTCGTCATCTCCTGGAAGGCGGCCGCCTCCTCGCGGTAGGCCGGGTTGGCGTACGTGGAGGCGCGCTTGCCTGCCGGCACGTTGGACCAGCCGATCTCGTCGCCGACGAGCTGCTCGTACCGCTTGCTCGACGCCCAGGACACGAACTTCCAGGCGTCGTCGGCGTTGCGGGACGCCTCCTGGATGCCCCAGGCCCAGGTGTAGAGCCAGCCGGAGGACTCGGTCTTCTCGACGGGGGCGGGCGCGTAGCCGACCTTGCCCTTGACCGGGGACTTGGCCGCCTCCAGGGAACCGGCCGCGGAGGTGGCGTCGTACCACATGGCGACCTTGCCCTGGGTCATGTTGTTCAGGCACTCGGCGAACCCGGCCTGGGCAGCGCCCGACTCACCGTGCTCGCGGACCAGGTCGACATAGAACTTCGTCGCCTTTTTCCACTCGGGGGAGTCGAGCCGGGCCTTCCAGTTCTTGTCGAACCAGGTGCCGCCGAAGGTGTTGACGACCGTGGTGAGCGGGGCCATCACCTCGCCCCAGCCGGGCAGACCGCGCAGACAGATGCCCTTCATGCCCGGCTCGGCGCCGTCCACCTTCGCCGCGATGTCCGCGACCTGCTGCCAGGTGGGATGCGCAGGCATCGTCAGGCCCTCTTTCGCCAGCACGTCCTTGCGGTACATCAGGAAGGACGACTCGCCGTAGAAGGGCTGGCCGTAGAGCTTGCCGTCGTCGCCGGTCAGGGACTGGCGCATCGGCTTGAGGACGTCCTGCTCGTCGTAGCCCGGGTCCTCGGCGACGTAGGAGTCCATCTCCTTCAGCCAGCCGTTGCGGGCGTAGATCGGTATCTCGTAGTTGGAGAGTGTGGCCACGTCGTACTGGCCGGCCTGGTTGGCGAAGTCCTGGCTGATCTTGTCGCGGACGTCGTTCTCGGGCAGCACGGTGAAGTTGACCTCGATGCCGGTCTCTTCGGTGAAGCGGGGGGCGAGTTTCTGGAGTTCGGTCATCTGGGGGTTGTTGACCATCAGGACGTTGATCGAGTCGCCGCCCGACCCCGCCCCGCCGGCTCCGACCCAGCAGCCGGAGAGCAGCGGGGCGAGCAGCGTCCCTGCGGCGGCCGTGGCGAGCGTGGCTCGCGGTGGCCGTCGTCGGCTCTGGGTTCGCATGGATCGCTCCTGGACGTTTGGGGAGATAAGGGGCACTCTCCGGCGCGGATGTGCCCTACAGGGGACGTGAATCGGTTGGTGGGATGGGACGGGGATGTCGGATGCCGGACGGGGACGCCGTCGCGGATGTCGGACGTGGATGTCAGACGCGGATGACCTGGGGGCCCAGTAGGGAGTACCGATGGGCCTCGGCCGCCGGGAGCAGCGTGCTCGTCACGATCGTCTCCAGCGCGCCGATCCGGGCGAACCGGCAGAAGCTGACCGCTCCGAACTTGCTGTGCACGCCCGCGAACACCGTGCGGCGCGCGGCCCTGATGGCCTGTGCCTTGACCTCGCTGACGGCCGGGTCGGGGGTGGTCAGGCCGTGTTCGCGCGAGATGCCGTTGGCGCCGATGAACGCCAGGTCGATGACGAAGCCGGCCAGCATCTTCGTCGTCCAGTGGTCGACGGTGGCGAGCGTCCCGGCTCGCACCCGCCCGCCGAGCAGCAGCACGGAGACCTGCTCGGCCTCCGCGAGGGCGCCCGCGACCGGCAGGGATGCGGTGACCACGGTCAGCGGCCGGTCGGTGGGCAGGGACTCGGCGATGAGCTGCGGGGTGAAGCCCTCGTCGACGAAGACCGTCTCGGCGTCCCCGAGCAGCTCGGCCGCGGCGGACGCGATCCTGCGCTTCTCCGGGACATGGCTGGTTGCACGGAAGGCGAGCGTCGTCTCGAACCCGGCGCTCTCCACGGGATAGGCGCCGCCGTGGGTGCGGCGGAGCAGGCCATGGTCCTCCAGGACGCGCAGATCCCGTCGCACGGTCTCCTTGGCCACGCCCAGTTCGGAGGCGAGCGCGGTGACGTCGACCGCGCCGTCGCGCCGTGCGGCCAGCACGATCTCGCGTTGGCGTTCTTCCGCCGTTCTCGTGCTCATGCCGACACCTGCCTTCCGCTGTGCTGCCCGTTCGGGCCCGGTGCGGCCCATGCCGGAATTTCTACAGTGGGTGTGCCGTGCGGACCAGGCTTGTTGCGGGTCCGATGCTGCCCGTATGTGCCCGTTGACGCTGCGGTGTGTCCGTCTCGGACCTGCGGGCTTGTGCCGGGACGGGTGAGATCGGGCGTCGTCCGTGCCCGGATGCGGCGATGAGCGGGCCCGTTCGGTGCCCGCTCACCCTTTTCCGGCGACTGGTTTCGGTCAGTACGGCCACATCGGCGGGTCGCTCACGAAGTGGCCGCCCAGGTAGGCGTGCGCGATGTTCTCCGGGTCGAGCTCGCCCTGCTCGGCGATGAGCTTCTCGGCGTACGGCTCGGAGTCGTCCTGCGGTGCGTAGCCGAGGGCGCGGGCGGTGGTCAGGTCCCACCACAGGCGGGTGTTCCCGGAGGAGCCGTAGACGACGGTGTGCCCGACGTTCTGGGCCGTCAGTGCCGCGTGGAGCAGGCGTGCGCCGTCGGCGGGGCTCATCCACACCGAGAGCATGCGGACGCTCGTCGGCTCCGGGAAGCAGGAGCCGATGCGTACGGACACCGTCTCCAGGCCGTACTTGTCCCAGTAGAACTGCGCGAGGTCCTCGCCGAAGGACTTGGACAGACCGTAGAAGGTGTCCGGGCGGCGCGGGGTGTCGACGGGGATCAGCACGTCCGTCCCATGCGGCGCGTCCCCCTCGGGGCGGGGCGTGAAGCCGACCGCGTGGTTGGAGGAGGCGAAGACGATCCTTCCGACGCCCTCCTCGCGGGCCGCCTCGTACAGGCGGTAGGTGCCCTCGATGTTCGCCTTGAGGATTTTCTCGAACGGGGCCTCCAGGGAGATTCCCGCGAGATGGACGATCGCGTCGACGCCCCGCACGGCCTCGCGGACGGCCTCCTTGTCGGCGAGGTCGGCGACGATCGCGTCCGGCGCGTCCTCGATGGGGCGCAGATCGAGCAGCCGCAGCCGGTATCCGTACGGCGGGAGCAGGTCCCGCATCAGGGTGCCGAGGCCGCCGGCGGCGCCGGTCAGCAGAACGGTGCGGGGTGCGGGCATCCTCGGGGCTCCTCGGCTGGGCGCGGCTCGACCGACCTCGACTGACCCGATCGGCTCAGAGACCGCATGCGTGGACGATATTCATATGCATGGACAAGCTAAGGAGCGCCCGCCGATCGCGTCAAGTGCCCCGCGAAGTCGGCGAATCCGCCGCCGCGTCCGCGGTTTGTGCGCTTGACCGGCCTCGATGGGTCTCCATAGGCTGGTGATGTTCAAGAATGTAGACGTGGATCAGAAACATGGATCAGAAACGTGAGCGTCTGTTCTAGGGAGAGCCCGTGACGCCAGTTCCCCTCGCCGCACGCCTGAGCATCCCCGGCGGGCCGCTGTTCTTCCCCGTCACCGCCTTCGGCCCGGACGGCTCGGTCGACCTCGACACCTACCGCACCCATGTGCGCCGCGGCGTGGAGGCCGGTGCCGCCGCCGTGTTCGCCTGCTGCGGCACCGGAGAGTTCCACGCGCTCACGCCCGAGGAGTACGAGCGTTGCGTGCGGGCCGCTGTCGAGGCCGTGGCGGGACGCGTGCCGGTCGTCGCGGGCACCGGCTACGGCACCGCCCTCGCCGTGCGCTACGCCGGCCTCGCGGAGACGGCCGGGGCCGACGGACTGCTCGCCATGCCGCCGTACCTCGTCGTCGCCGGGCAGGAGGGGCTGCTGCGGCACTACCGGCGGATCGCCGCCGCGACCGCCCTCCCCGTCGTCGTCTACCAGCGCGACAACGCCGTGTTCACCCCGGAGACGGTCGTCGAACTGGCCCGCACCGACAAGGTCATCGGCCTCAAGGACGGCCTCGGCGACCTGGACCTCATGCAGCGGATCATCAGCGCCGTACGCACCGAGAGCCCCGGCGACTTCCTCTACTTCAACGGTCTGCCCACCGCCGAGCAGACCCAGCCCGCCTACCGCGCCCTCGGCGTGCCGCTCTACTCCTCCGCCGTGTTCTGCTTCGCCCCGGAGATCGCCCTCGCCTTCTACGACGCGCTGGAGTCGGGCGACGAGACGACCGTGGGCCGCCTGCTGGACGGCTTCTACGGCCCCTTCGTCGAACTGCGCGCCCAGGGCCGCGGATACGCCGTAGCCCTGGTCAAAGCCGGCGTACGGCTGCGCGGCCTGGACGTCGGAGAGGTGCGGCCCCCGCTGCACGAGCCGGCCGAGGACCATGTCAAGCAGCTCGCGCAGCTGATCGAACGCGGCCACGCGCTGCTGGAGAAGGAGCCGGAGGGAACCGAGTGAAGGCGTCGGCGTTCGTCTACCCCTGGGACGTCAACGCGGACCCGGCGGCACCCGGCAGGATCGCCGCCCTCGGCGTACGGCAGGTGACGCTCGCCGCTGCCTACCACTCCACCCGCACCCTCACCCCCCGCCACCCGCGCCACCGCATCGTCACCGCCGAACACGCGGCCGTGCTCTACCCGACGGACGACCGGTGGCGGGGCCGCAGGCTGCGCCCGTACCCGGCGGGGGACTGGGCGCCCGGAGACGCCTACGGCGAGGCGGCGACCGCGCTCGCGGACGCCGGCCTGGAGGTGCACAGCTGGGTGGTCCTCGCGCACAACTCCCGCCTGGGCGCCGAGCATCCGGACACCTCGGTCGTCAACGCCTACGGCGACCGCTACCCATGGGCCCCGTGCATCGCACAGCCCGCCACGCGCGCGTACCTCGTCGACCTGGCCGCCGAGGCCGCCGTACGCCCCGGCACGCGCGGCACCGAACTGGAGTCCCTCGGCTGGTACGGACTCCAGCATCTGCACGCCCACGACAAGACGGCCTCAGTCCCGCTCGGCGACGCCGGGCAGTACCTGATGGCGCTCTGCTTCTGCCCCACCTGCCAGGAGGGTTACGCCACCCAGGGCCTGGACGCCGCCGAACTGGCCGCCGCCGTGCGCGCCGCCCTCGAACCGCTGTGGCAGGGCACGGCCGCTGACGAGGGCTGGGCCGGGGTGGAGAAGCTGCTCGGCGAGTCGACAGCGGCGGCCACGCGCGCGTGGCGCGACGAGAGAGCCCGTACGCTCCAGGAGACGGCCGTCCGCGCGGTCCGCCGGGCCGCCCCCGACGGCTTCCAGGTACTGCTGCACGCGGACCCGGTGACCTACCACACCGGCGCCAACCCCGGCGTCGACCCCGGGCACATCCTGTCCGTCGCGGACGGCGTCGTCGTGCCCTGCGCGGGCGGCCCCGAACCGCTCACCCCCTTCGCCGAACAGGGCCGCGAGGAAGCGGTCCTCGCCGCCAACCTCGGTGTGGTCTCCGGGATGGGCGGCAGCCCCGGCACCCTCGCCTCGGACGCGGCACGCGCGCGCGGGTGCGGCGCCACCGAAATCCGGCTCTATCACGCCGGGTTGGCGTCGGACGGGGACCTGGCAGCGGTACGGGAAGGGCTCGCCGCGCTCTGAAGCAGGGGCACGGTGGACCCCAGCCACACCAGGCCAAGGACGGGCAACAGCAGCCGTACGTCAACCAGTTCGACCAGCGCCGCACCCGCCGCGAGCCCGACGGCGTTCGGCGTGAAGACGAGGGTGTTCGCGGTGGCGGCGGTACGGCCGAGCAACGCGTCCGGCGTCTCCCGCTGCACGGCCGTGAGCGTGGCGATCAGCACGCACGGCAGCCCTACGCCGGACGCCGCGCTGCACACCAGCGCCACCGCGTCGGACGGGACCGCCCGCAGCCCCGCCGCGACGGCGGTCAGTGCGATGCCGTAGGCGGCGAACCGGCGTTCGCCGAGGCGACGCAGCGCCGGACCGGAGAGCAGCCCCACCGCCACCGAACCGGCGCCCTGGACGGCGTACAGCACCCCGGCGTACGAAGGGGCGTGCCCGAGGTTGTCGATGACTGCGTAGAGCAGCGATCCGCCGAGTCCGGCGCACAGCATCGTGCCGCCCCCGGCCAGGACGAGCGGGCGCAACCGGGGGTGCGTCCACAAGTAGCGGGCGCCCTCGGCGGTCTGTGTCCGCCAGCCGGCGGTCGGTGGCTCGGGCCTGCTCTCGCGCACCCGCAGACCGGCGTACAGACCGGCCGCCAGCACGAAGGTGGCCGCGTCGAGCAGGGCGACACTCGGGCCGCCGTAGGCCGCGTAGAGCCCGGCGCCGGCCAGCGGGGCGACGAGCTTCATGCCCTCCGAGGCCGTCATGCGCAGTCCGTTGAAGTCGCCGAGCAGGGACGCGGGGATCGCGGTGGCGACGAGGGCGGACTCGGCGGCGTCCTGGACGATTCCCGCGGCACCGTAGAGGAACAGGACCGCGAACACCACCCAGACACGGTCCGGTGTGTCGACGGTGAAGAGGGTCGGCAACAGCGCGGCCGGCAGCAGGTTCATGCCGATCAGCAGCGGCTTGCGGCGGGTGCGGTCGGCCAGGGCGCCGAGGATCGGACCGGCCAGGGTGGGCGCCCACATGGCGAGCAGACACAGCGCGGCCAGTCCGTCGGAGCCGGTGAGCTCCTTCACCCATACGCCGGACACCAGCCACAACGCCGAGGTGCCGAAGCCGGAGACCACGACTCCGGCGAGATAGAGGCCGGCGTTGCGATCGCGCAGGACGCGGGTGAGCGCCCCTGGGGTGGTGGTCGTCATGCCTGGTCACCTTGCGGCTAAGGCGGGGGAGTGGGGATCGGGAAGGTGCCTTAGGCACAGGGAGCCCGGCGGCGTCCGGCCTGAGGCGACGAACGGGGCGGCGTACGCCGACGGGTGTCGGTGTACGCCGCCCAAGGGTGGCGCGAGGTGCGGGAGCCGGCCCGCGTGATCACGGCGGTTACTTCGGTTCGCCGTCGAACTTCGAGGTCGACCAGAAGTAGCCGAGCACCGCGAGGCCCAGGCACCAGGCGACGGCGAGCCATCCGTTGTGGCCGATCCCGGTGCCGAGCAGCAGGCCGCGCAGGGTCTCGATGGCGGGGGTGAACGGCTGGTACTCGGCGACCGGCCGGAACCAGCCCGGAAGCGAGTCCAGCGGGACGAAGGCGCTGGACAGCAACGGCAGCAGGATCAGGGGCATCGCGTTGTTGCTGGCGGCCTCCGCGTTCGGGCTGACCAGGCCCATGCCGACCGCGATCCAGGTGAGCGCGGTGGCGAACAGCACGAGCAGTCCGAAGGCCGCGAGCCACTCCAGGGCGGTCGCGTTCGTGGACCGGAAGCCGATGGCCACGGCGACGGCACCGACGAGCGCCACGCTCAGCACGCACTGGAGGACGCTGCCGACCACATGCCCGATGAGCACCGAAGGACGGTGGATCGCCATGGTGCGGAAGCGGGCGATGATGCCCTCGGTCATGTCCATGGAGACGGAGACCGCGGTCCCGATCGTGGTGCTGCCGATGGTCATCAGCAGCAGGCCCGGGACGATGAAGGCGACGTACTTGGAGCGGTCCGGATCCCCGCCGCTGATGCCCGCGCTCATGGTGTCGCCGAAGATGTAGACGAAGAGCAGCAGCAGCATGACCGGCGTGAGCAGCAGGTTCAGGGTGAGGGACGGGTAGCGCCGGGCGTGCAGGAGGTTGCGGCGCAGCATGGTGGTGGAGTCGCGGACGGCGAGGGCGAGGGTGCTCATCGGGCGTTCTCCTTGGGCTGGTTGGGCTGGTTGGG